>DAOVDL010000073.1 GCA_030669485.1 Candidatus Bathyarchaeota archaeon | reverse complement strand
AGAACCCAGCCGATTATAACCTTCCATCCCCCGAATGTTGGGAAGGATGCCCCAAGCATACTGCCTATAACCCTCTGAGCAAAGAGATAGAAGTTCACCATTGCAGCAACAGGGAAGCCAGGCAGAAGAATACTGGGCTTTCCCCTCACCCTCGCTAGGGCAACAGGCTTACCCGGCCGTATTGCAACGCCGTGAACCAAAATAGATGACTTCTCAATGGAAGCCACCACATCAGGGACAAAGTCTTTACCGCCTACAGAGGTTGCGCCGCTGACAAGGATGAGATCAGCCTCTCCCGATGCCTTGACAAGCCGAGACTTTAATACTTCAGGCTCATCTGGAACTATGCCAAGGTCTAATGGCTCTCCACCAAACTCCTCCACAGCAGCAAGGAGGAAGTAGCGGTTCGAGTCGAAGCACCTACCCGCCCCGATTCTACCGCCAACATCGACCAACTCACTGCCAGTGGAGAGAATAGCGACCCGGGGCTTACGGACAACCTTAACCTGCTCCATCCCTAACGCAGCAAGCATAGCCACATCTTGAGGTTTAATTACTACGCCCCTCCTCAGAACAAGTTCGCCACTCTGAATGTCTTCTCCTGCCCTCGCGAGGTTCTGGTTTGGAGTAGTAGGCCTCTTGATCTCTACATGCGATCTGCCTACTACCTCAGTGTATTCAAGCATGACTACGGAGTCTGCCCCTTCAGGAGTTGGAGCACCAGTAGATACCCTAACAGTCTCCATCTTGCCTAAAGTTGTACTTGAAGTCTGACCTATCTCCACGGTTCCTACAAGGTCAAGGACTACGGGGTTGGTTAACGATGCACCATGAGTGTCCTCTGACCTCACGGCATATCCATCAACTGCAGCTCGGTCGAAGTGAGGGAGGTTCATCTCAGCCTTCAGATCCTTAGCCAGAACCCTTCCGAAAGCCTCGGGTAATGGAACATCAACAGACTCAAGAACTGTGATATTTGTTGCCTTGGAGAAGATACGCCAAGCCTCATCAACCGGTGTGGATTCAGCGAAACCCTTCAGTTTAACGGTTTTCCCTCCAACACCCTTACCGCTTGGCATTTTATTTCACAACCAATGTGAGGTTATACTCTATGGTCATAATCCTACTAATAAGAATGGTTTTCAGAGTAGGGAAAATCCTATATCCCTTTTGACGCTAAAAGCATCTCTTGTAGGCTATGTCCAAGAAACGTCCCAGAGAGGTAAAAGTCATTCCCCGCTTTCACCTATGGCTCGAGTACAAGGGGAAACCTGTTATAGGGAAAGGCGGAGCAGCGGTATTGGAGAAGATAGACCGTTACAGGTCTATATCGAAAGCAGCTGTCAGCCTTAACCTCTCCTATAGCTACGTCTGGAAACGACTGAGAAAGATGGAGCTGGCATTAGGGAACCCCCTTGTCAAGACTCAGCGAGGTGGAATGGGGGGCGGAGGAAAAGCAATTCTCACCCCGTTGGGAAGAAGACTCCTCCGGAAATACCAGCAGGTGGACTTGAAGTTCGACAAGCTGGCTACCAAAGAGTCCTCTCGAAGCCTCTTGGTAAAATAGTTAAAATCCCGATGGCGGAAATCAAGGAAGTTCCCTCCAGATCAAGATCTGTGTAGATGTATAACCATTCGGACGGGTCGATTAAGTCTAGAACTCTAGTATATGATTCTTTCAAGTTCCTGCTCTTTTATGCCCAACTTGATTTCTTTGGCTATTCTTCTTCCCGTCGACATGGGCTCCTTAAAAAGATAGCATGAGTAAGGAGAGCCCTGTGGGTACAGATTTGTCCCAGCCACTATTCTTGCAGATATTTCGAATACAATGAAGCCTCTGTTCGGATGGTATATAGCCTCTAAACAGAATGGCCCCAGCATTCCTGGGTAAAATAAATTCGTTGAGGCTTTAACTGTGCTTACACCCATGTGCATCATGTCGGGCAATAGGCTTTCCCTTACGACCACGGGTTGATTTCCAGTCACTGTATAGTCGAAAAATTCCTCAGGTATGTTGGGCAGACCTCGATAGGCTTCATCAATAGGCTCTATGCGTTTATCCATGCTCAAAAGTTCAACTCGCCCTTCATCAACCTGACCAACCGTATCTGCGAAGAGAGAATAGAAGTAGTGTGGGTAATATCTCACTCCAGGGATAAATTCTTGAATAGCCATATTCAATGAATCCTGTTTACCTATGATCCCTGCCTTCATCTTATCATCCAGTTTACGGTGTAACTCTTCCTCGGAGCTTGCCGTGAAGAAACCTCTCCCCCCCTTAGCTCCCGGCAGCTTCACAAAAACTTTCCCATCAACCTCGGAGGGGTCTCTGTATTGCTTTGGAAGTTTCAGACCGGCACTCTCAATCCAATGCCTCTGCTTATCGCGACTCTGCTCCCATTTCAAGGTCTTGCGGTTTCCGAACATAGGCACACAAAATTTGTCTTCCAAGTTTTTAGGACCCACATACTCCACAAATGAACCATGTGGAATTATAATCATATTTTTACTTCGAATAATCTCTTGACACTTTGGCTCTAGTATATCTTTAAAATTGTCTACAACTATGAATTCATCAGGCTGGGCCTCAGGAAAAGACTTGTAAACCGACATCCTGTCACTCGTGCAAACGCCAACAGTTTTGAAACCTTCCAGCTTTGCACCGTGGAAAATCTGCAAGGCTGAATGAGAACATATAGTGCCTATGCTTATCTTCCTTTCATCATACTTGGAAAGAATACCGTTTATCTCATGTTTTGAGATCAAGTTACAATCTCTTCCAACTGTCCTTTTGCTGCAGCATACTTTATCTCCAAGATAGGCAGATCCATAGGAGTTTCAATTCTTTCACAGTTATAACTCTTCAAAAGCTGCAAGTATTTTAACGTTAACCGGCGCATCTCTGGAGACGTAGGCCCTACGCAAGGGCAGCCCGGTATCCTTGGACTGACATCAAAGACATAGAACGCCAAACGTTTCTGTTCAGGGTCATCAGAATCGTAAGCCACTGCCCCCTGTAATGCCAAGAGCCCAATTATCCCTGGAGGATGTTCCCGCTCACATATTCTCAGAAACTTATCAGCAGCCCTGTAGACCAACGGCTTCTGAGATTCTCTCATAGTTAACCCATAATGCCCGATCTCCTCGTTTTTAATTGAAACATCAAGCACCAGTTGTTCCTTCGCTGGCAGCCCCAACACCCCATGCAAATTAGTTTGTTTTCTATCATCGAATCCTACAAAATCAAAATCATCAAAGTCTGACTTCAATGCCCAGCTTTGAAAGTCAGCGTTAAATTTCTGTCCAAGGACATACTCCTCAATTCGCGCCTTTTTCAGGCCCTCCTCATCTATGATATTCCTCTTCATCAGAGCATCAGCATTTTGATAGTACTCTTCAGATGACTTGGCATAGAAGAAAGCCCTTTCCAACGGCTTCATCTTCTGTTGAACCTTAATAATTGCCAGCCTATCAAGCTCTTCTGGCTTGGAGATCTTCTTAGGAATCTTGATTCCCGCCTGCTCCAGTAGCCAATATTGGCTCTTCACCTCCGTCCGCTCCTCAGTCCGCAGTATACGCCTATTGCCATAGATGGGCACTCTGAACTTTTCCTCGATATTGCTATACCCTACATAGACGGAGAAAGACCTGTTTGGAATGAATATTGTATTCAGTTCTCTAAGCTTCTCCTGCACTTCATATGTAACAATGTCGGAAAACCTATCCAGCATTATCTGAAAATCGAAAAGATGCTTATTATACCGTGTGTAAAGTTCATCACGTCCCTTCTGGCATACGACGACGACAGGAAGACCGAGGGATTTCGCAGCGATTCCAACCTCCTCAGCAGAATGTGAACCCAGCACACCCACTGTTATCTTCTTAGAATCATAAGCCGACGCAATCCTCTGAACTTCTACTCTATCAATAACCATCAGATTCACCGTATTTTATTCTTCCAAAATGAAGATTTCAACTTCTTTTTTAATTTAAGGTAGTTATAATGCACAACTACCTAAAAAGGCTCCCTCCTACAACACATATCGCAAGGTTAATGCTTCAGTAGACTAATGGCGGAGAAGATGTTAGAGGCATTGGAAAGTTAGCAGTACGAGGTTTCTGTGCAGTAGTATTGAACCTCTCCATGTAGGGTTCACCTAAATTAGGTGTTCTCTTGCATATTCAACGCCGTTTCTCGAAATTTGTACACCCATCCCCTCTTTCGGCATTTTTCCATCAACTTTTAGCCTCGGCCAGTTTGGATGGTTGTATGGCGACCAGAAGGCTTCTCTATGGGGCATTTTACCGAAAACTCTCCCTGTAGGGTCACATATACCGGCAATGGCATTATCAGAGCCGTTTGGATTATAAGGGTATTCCATAGTGGGCTTCTTGTCTGCAGGGTTTGCATAAAAAAGAACAATTTGATTATCCTTTTCTAACCTCTCCAAAACTGTAGGATCCCTTATCCTGACTTTTCCTTCCCCATGTCTTACAGGCAGATATAACTCTTCAATCCCTCTT
>DAOVDL010000162.1 GCA_030669485.1 Candidatus Bathyarchaeota archaeon | reverse complement strand
CATATTATAGGCCAGACGAAGGTAAAATGTTAGACCTTTTGTGGAACATTGGTGTTGGGCGATGTAATTGTTGTGGAAACTATTTTCATCCGATAAAAACCTATAAAAATCCAAGACAAGCGATGAATAAAGGTATAATGTTGCGGAAGGATATAGAAGCTGATGAGCTTTGTTTTACTTCTCATACATCTAGAATTGTTCTTATTTGTCCGTATTGCCTTAATACAATGGCAAGTCTAAAATAGCTAGCTAGCCTCACCTTCTCTCCTCACTCTTTCTATGCTTCGTTAAGCGTCAAAACCACTAGCACCGTGTCTGCCATCCCTCTGGGTAGCTTCCAGTTGAAGCCCGTTATTTTACAGGTCAAATTGCCTTCCACATCATTGTAGGTGACGGTGTTGCCGCCGTTATGCCAATCCTTCAAAAGGTTCTTATCTTAACGGTAAAAATTTTAACCGTTAATAAATGTTGAACACTCTGTCTAGAAGGTGTGTTAACGTTGGCTAATCAGCATGGATGCATCTGCGTGACAGCTTCATGCATATGTTTCCCCTGATCTGATCGCATAACACCGCTCTCCTGCCGCTTTCATAAACCTCAAGCATAACCTCCAGTCCACTTATCCTGCAGATGAAGATGGATACATGTCTTATCTTGTCTTCCATTCACATCATTCTCATCCGGTTTATCGACTGAAGGCTGAGGATGCCCCTGTGAATAGTTTTCAAACATTATCCGTTAATCTAGAGGTCACATCTAAAGGATGATCGAAGCCTGTGCCCTAAAAAGGTTAACCCCCAATGTTGGAGTATCAAGCCAAATAGCTTCAAACATGGTTAGGCGATATTGGAAACCTTTTTACCAGTTGTAGTTAACAACTTTCGCGTTGAAGATTGTCGAATAAGCCGTTGCCAAGATGTGAATTCTGTGAGAGGCCTCTGAGGTTTGGCGAAGAATATGTTTGCCAGCACTGTAAGGGGATCTTCTGCATTGAACATCGCCTACCCCCCAAACATAACTGCCCCATGATAGCGTTATGGAACGCTAAACCGCCACCTGAAGTTAAGCAGCCAACTAGCAAGTCTAGACAGGTAATAAAGAAATTGCGGAGATTGAGGAGAAAGAAATAGTTTTAGTTGAACCTACTTCACTGGGTAGGTTTCCTTCCGTCTAGGTGTGATCAAGTGGATCTTCTTGTTTATGATCTTGGAGAAGAGTTCGGGGTGCTCGGTGTGAACAGGGTAGAGGCTTCTCGGGTTAATTGTGTTTATAGCTGTCTCAAGATCCTTGGCAGGGCAGTGGCCTGAGGCGTGGATCTGATGGAACATTAACTTGAAGTGTCGAAGCCAGTTGTGCATGATCTCAGCGTCTATGTCTTCCTCGGTGAAGGGTTCACTCATCGAATGTATGAAGTGACCTCCGCTGTCGGGTCTGATATCTACCAGCTCGGTGAAGCTGGGTTGATCTAGGTTGAGCAGCACCTTGGATTGGTTGCGTTTGACGTAGTCATAGGTGACTGCTTTATCGAGAAAGGGTCTCTCCCACAGGAAGTAGTCACGTGTCTCATAGAGACCGGAGCGTTTTCTCTTCTTGTAGAAGAGTAGGTTGCTGTCTTTCAGTACGTTAGGTATTTTGAGTTTGGGGTCATCTTTCAGCTTGTTAAGCAGGTATGCGGATTTTAGGGAGATAACGAATTTTCGGGCGGTGGCTTTGGCGATCTGGTGGAAGGTGTTGAAGCGGTCTATATCTCGACCGTAGTAGGTGGCTATAACCAGTTTGGCGGTGTTGGCGGTGATCTGTTGGCTTTTACGTCTGACCTCTGCCTCTGTGTGGTTTACCCGCCTCTCTTTGGGGGCTACCCTTGTGCCTTCGCTGATCATGGCTACAGGTTCAGCTTCAGCAGCCTTCTCGATGAATTCCTTCGTCATCTTTGACATGGGACCGTGGAGGCGCATATCCCCTGAATACACTACCGCCCCTTCGGATGTGTGGATTATGAAGCCGTAGGCAGCGGGGATTGAGTGGTCTACATGTATTGGCTCCACTGTGAGGGAGTCGATCTTCAGTCTATCTCCTGTGCGGAAGGTCTTCCATGGGTGTTCGCCTGAATTATATCCTCCGGTCTCCGCCATTGCATCCATGATGGTCTTCGTTGCCTCTCCGCAGTGGACTGGTATGTCGGGGTGGAGGAAGTGGAGGTGGCCGATGTGGTCTATGTGTGCGTGGGAGAGGATTACGGCGTCAAACCTTGGCCTAAAGTATCTGAGGTCGGTGTTCTCTATGGCTTCTTTGCTGTAGAGCCCCTTAAGGGGCGGGATGAGGCCAAATTCTAGGTAGTCGCCAACTCCGTTTACCCTTCGAGGGGCGAGGTAGCCTCCGAAGTAGTCACAGCCGAAGGAGAAGCTCTGCCCGAAGTCGAGGAATATGCGTGTACCTCCATCCTCTAGGAGGAACTTGTTTCCCCCGATTTCGTTAACTCCTGAAAAGAAGGTGAGTTTGGTCAATGCTGGGTATTCATTCTCAGGTATGTTAATAATGATTACGGAGGATATGTCAAGATTAGGTTCACTCCCCTCTCTGGAATAAATATTGGGAGAGCATAGTCTTCAGCCATGAAGATCAGCAGGTGCATATGCTGTAATAGCACCATCTCAATAAGCTATGATGGCTCCGAGGTTGAGGAAGAGGTGGAGGATATCTGCTACAGATGCTACAGAATCGGTGCTCAGAAACGTTCCCGCTGACTGCTGCAGAAGCGATGGCTTGAACTAACCTGAGAGGGCATAA
>DAOVDL010000118.1 GCA_030669485.1 Candidatus Bathyarchaeota archaeon | reverse complement strand
AAGGTGTCAATGTGCAACCTTAGGTGTCACTGTGCAACTTTTGGTGTCAAGTTGGAACCTTTGTTGCATGTCAGGATCTTCGGTGGTTGTTGAGTTTGATCGGTGGCGTGTGTGGCTCTGTTTTTTATAGTGGGTTTAAGTGGGTTGAGTTTCAGGGGGGGTATCCACACGGTGGACAATTGTGGACCAACGTGGTCAATGGTGGGTAAGTGTGGGTAATAGTGGACAATGGTGGTCAATGGTGGACAAAGTTCCAGAATAGATTGTTCACGCATCAGTTGGGCAGAAGATTGAAGGTTATTTTCACAGTTCTCTGAGAACTCATGTGAACTCAGCGGCTTCTGCTGTTCACGCTAAATTTGTTTGTTGGCGAGTATGCCCCGAGGTTAATCTTAAGTCTTGCAGCGGCTTAATGGGAGGTGTAGTTGGGTTGATTTTATGCAGCGGAGAGCTGTGAGGATAAGTGTAACCTTGCCTGCGGAGCTGTATAGGGACTTTGAGAGAGCCGCTAAGGCGATAGGGTACAAGAAGCGTTCAAGGGCGGTAGGTGATGCCCTTCAAAGGTTTGTAGCAGAGTATAGAACACTTGAGGAGGTTGAAGAGGGGATCTGTGCAGGAACCATAACCTATACCTACAAGCATAATGTCCGGGGTCTCTTAGACTCTCTGACAGACCTTCAGCATGAATATTCAGATGTGATAAACACGTCTCTCCATATTCATCTTGACAAAGAGAACTGTCTTGAGACCTTGGCGGTAAGTGGAAAGGTAATTATGGTGAGAGAGCTTGTTAAACGCCTCAAGACCCTGAAGATCGGGAACGCCCAGTATGTCCTCATGCCTCGGCCTTGAGGGCTGGGATTTACACACCTTTGGGTTTTATGTAATCTCGGCCTCCGACTCTTCGAGAGCCTACCAGACTCCGCCTATATACGTTGTCTCTACGTCTGTCCGTAACTGTCTCGATCAGCCCCCTGACCACAACTCTCTCGCCTTCGTTAAAGATGCCGCCGTAGAGTCCTTCGTAAGAGACAATTTCCTTTACGTCTTCAAGCTTTGACCCTGAGCTGGATGTAGTGTCCTCCACACGGTAGAGGCATGGCATGAAAAGGGATTCCTCTATCCCCTTAACCGTGGTCTCGATCTCTGCCATCTCCTCAGCTTGGAAAGCCTTGTCGCCATATCGCTCTTTGACCTCTCTATTTAGGCGGATCGGGTGAACTGAGAACATGGTGCCTCGATATATTCCACGGTTCCAGATTCTGCGGTACAGCTCCCTAGCATGTGTAAGGGTGATGCCGTAGAGCTTAACCTTGGATCTGCACCACTCCTCCATCTGGCTTCTGGAGAAACTTTGAAGCTCACCGGATTTCAAGGTGTAGAGGCTTATGAGCGTCGACTTGACCTTGAGGCTGTTTACTCTTCCAGAGATTGTTAGGTCTACATCAGAGGTTTTGGGTATATGGAGGTCGATGAGAATTGATCCCGTGACCCCGAAGTGTGCGGGGGCAATTCCAGTTGCGTCTGCTAAGTTGTAGACGAGGTCTACTGCTTTTGCTTCTAAGCTATCTCGGCTTCCTTCGGATATTAGTTTTTGAAGCTTCTCTTCGGGGCAGTAGTGAGTTTGCACATACTTCAGCGGGACTGCTGAGAACTGTAGTCCACTGAGCCTGTCGCGGTGAAGGTATCTAGGATATTTCTTTCTGAGTAAAGAAAGCGTCTCTTCAATATGGGGTAAGGTGTAGAATGGGAGGACTCTGCGGAATCCTTTCGTCCAAGGTTTCCCAATTCCTACATCCCCTGCAGCATACTTGAGGTAGGAAACAACTCTGTTTGGGGGGTGGGTATAGCCGACGGTGCAGAATAAGAGATTTTCAGGTGTGCGTATATAGTCTCGATCCTTGAAGATCTGTTTAACTCGAGACGCTTTCAGCTGCTACACCTAGAGAGCGTTTTGTTAGGTAGCTCTTAACTTTATTGTGCCAGTTTGGAGCTTATAGGGTGAAGATAATCTTCGGGTCTGTTGCCAATTAAAACTCGATAATATTTTCTTCTTAGAGAAGTAACCATCTCCAGCTTTCCCCTTACAAAGATTCTCTCGCCTTTTTTAGCTTGCTCAGAGAACCTTCCCCGAAAGGAGGCAACCTCTTCAATTTTTTTAACATCAAAATTTTTCTTTGTGGAAACTTTTTTAATTCTGTAGATGCAGGGTGTGAAGATGGCTTCGGTGTCATCGTTAACCTCTGCTGTCAGCTCTATGAAGCCCATTGGTGTGTAACGTGGGTCACCGTATCTCTCGCTTACCTCTTGGGGGGCTTTGAGCATTCTTATGAAGTAGTCTCGGTTACGAAACTTTCCTTGGAGGATCTTCCTTCTTTCAACCTTCAGGAAATCTTTCAGGGGGATCTTGGTGTCTTTCCGTCTTTGTCTGTAGAGTCTCTTCAATCCTTCTATGTTGTAAGGTTTGATGGGGCTAGCTTTGTCCATGGTTAACTTTTTGAGTCCCTTGTAGGCTGCGTGGCAGGCATTGCTTCCATAGATTATGAGGTCTATGTCCGAGTTGGAGTTGTGAAGACCAGCCATCACTGATCCTGATATGCCTATGTTCTGTTGCGGTATGTTTGAGTGTTCGTGGAGGAGGATTGCAAGGTCGACTGCATCTCTCTCAACCTCGTCTAGGTGCATAGCCTTTCTTCCTGTCAGTCTGCGCAGGGTCTGTTGGGGGCGATAGTACTTGATGACTTTTGTGTGGGGGACCTCGCTCAGCAACTCGTTGAAGTTGGGGTCGTGGTGTAAGTACTCGGGATGTCTCTCCTTCAGGAACCTGTAGGAGTCTTTCAGGGAACCTATTCGCATATATTTTTTCTTGCCTTTACTGCGTGATCCGGTGGGGGTTGGGATGTATTTAGGGAAGGCGACGATGCGGTGAGGGGGGTGGATGGTTCCTTTCACCGCGAAGATGATGGACTCTACAGTCTCTAGATATTCTCCTTCTAGGTGGAGATCAGTGTGTGGCATTAAAGGGCAGACCCCAACCCGGCGCTCCAGGCGTGTGGTGAACTGAAGGTATAATTGAGTCTGTTGGGTTTAAAGAATCTCTTGGTGGGTTTGGGCTGTGTGGGGGAAGGAAACTGTCAGGCAGTTCCCTCCCCCACTTCGGTTTCTCCGGGGGAATGGGTCAGTATCTAATATTTTAGACTGAATTATATAAAAGTTTAGATCTTCGTTTGGATGGCGGGTTAGGGTTTTAGGGGGTATTGACCGTGTTGCCTAGCGGCCTTCACGAAGGCTTCCATGTTCTCTGTTGGGGTGTTGTGGGGGACGCCGCAGCCGGGCATCAGGATTAGGCCCCCGCCTCTGCCTGCTTTGGCTATTATTTCCTCTGTTGCTTGTTCTTCATCGGGGGGTTTTCCTTCAGCCAGTATTGCTGTTGGGTTGATGTTGCCGGCTAGGCATGTTGTGGAGCCTACTTGCGCTTTGGCTGAGGCTATGTCGACTTTGGCGTCGAGGCTGAGGGCGTCCATGCCGGTGGCTGCCATCAGCTTCAGTCGGTCTTGGGTTCTGCCGCAGATGTGGAGCATGGTGTAGGCTTTCAGTTTCTTGATGTGGGTTGCCACTTCACGTTGGTATGGGGCTACGTAGGTTTCGTATTGGGTTGGAGGGATTATGTCTCCTGAGGCTAGGGGGTCGC
>DAOVDL010000125.1 GCA_030669485.1 Candidatus Bathyarchaeota archaeon | reverse complement strand
TGGTTGCTGAATTCGACATGGTTGTTCTTGCAACCGCAATTGAGCCTGCTCTGGACACCTCCGCCATCCAGAAGCTGCTAAAGTTATCCCTAAGCGCTGATGGCTTCTTCCTAGAAGCTCATCCTAAGCTCAGACCTGTGGAAACAACTGTCGCCGGCGTCTACCTATGCGGAGTTGCTCAGGGACCCAAAGATATACCCGATGCAGTGGCTCAAGCAAGTGGAGCAGCATCCCAAGCTGCGATACCGCTGATAACGGGTAAAGTTTCAATCGAACCAATTACCGCCTTTGTAGATGAAGATCTCTGCAGTGGATGTGGAGTCTGTGAGGACTTATGTCCTTACACCGCCATCGAGATCAAAGAGTTGGATGATGGTAAAAGAAAATCGGAGATCAATGAAGCCCTCTGTAAGGGTTGTGGCGTCTGCGGTGCGGCATGTCCATCAGGTGCTATTAGTATGAAGGGATTCACCGATAAGCAGATTAGAGCTCAGATAGATGCGCTTACAACATCAGAGGTGACTTGACATGTTTGAGCCAAATATAATAGGATTCACCTGCAATTGGTGCACCTATGCCGGTGCAGATCTCGCAGGAACCAGCAGAATTCAATACCCACCCAACATCCGCATGATACGTGTTATGTGCACAGGTCGAATAAACCCAGAATTCATCATCAAAGCGTTCGAGGCGGGAGCAGACGGTGTCCTAGTAGGCGGTTGTCACATTGGGGACTGCCACTACCTCAAAGGCAACTATCAAACAATAAAACGCCACCTACTCTTAAAAAGGCTCATCGAACAGTTTGGGATAGATCCGAAAAGACTGCGGCTTGAGTTCATATCAGCCTCAGAGGGAGGCCGTTTTGCAACGGTGGTCAAAGAGATGGTGGAAGACATCCGGAAGCTAGGTCCTTTGAACTGGAATGGAAGTGGAGGGGAATGAAGATGGGCAAGTTGAAGTTAGGTTTCTACTGGGCTGCAAGCTGCGGTGGCTGTGACATCGCTGTCTTGGAGATCGGAGAACACATCTTAAAGGTAGCTGAGATAGCAGACATAGTCTTCTGGCCTTGCGCCATGGACTTCAAGTACTCTGATGTAGAGAAGATGCCAGATAAAAGCATTGACGTATGCTTCTTCAACGGTGGAATACGCGTATCGGAGCACGAACATATTGCAAAGCTTCTGAGGGCAAAATCCAAGATCCTCATCGCCTTCGGCTCCTGTGCATGTGAAGGCTGCATACCTGGACTTGCAAACCTGAAGACGAAGCAGGCGATATTTGATAGGGCATACAAGGAAACCCCCACCACGGAAAACCCGAAAAACATAATGCCCCAGCTGAAGACCAAGGTGCCAGAGGGAGAGTTGGAGCTACCTGAGTTCAAAGATCAATTGAAAACCCTTGCCCAGACAGTGGACGTAGATTACTTCGTACCCGGCTGTCCCCCAGTCGGTGAGCAGGTTTGGAAAGTGATTCAGACCTTAGCCAGCGGGAAGCTCCCCCTAAAAGGCTCCTTCTTAGGGTGCGGAGATAAAACTGTCTGCGACGAGTGCCCACGTAAGAAGGATGTGAAGAAGATTAAGAAGATTTACAGGAACTATGAGATCGTGCCAGACCCGGAGGTATGCCTCCTAGAGCAGGGAATTATATGCATGGGTCCTGCAACCCGCTCAGGCTGTGACGCCCAATGCATCAAAGCAGGAATGCCCTGCGTAGGCTGCTACGGGCCACCTCCAAATGTGCAAGATCAAGGAGCAAAGATGCTCTCAGCCCTATCCTCTATTATCGACACTGAGGACGAGGAGGAGGCGAAGAAGATTCTTGCAGATGTAGTTGATCCAGTTGGCACCTTCTACATGTTTGGTGTACCAAACTCTATCTTGAAGGGGGCTAAGAAAAAATGAAGAAGATAACTATAGATCCGATAACTAGGCTTGAGGGTCACGGTAAGATAGCGATCTTCCTCAACGATGAGGGCGATGTGGCAAACGCATACCTTCAGATACCTGAGCTCCGAGGCTTCGAGAAGTTCTGCGAGGGTCGCAGAGTCGAGGAGATGCCTAACCTTACCTCCCGGATATGTGGTGTCTGCCCTGAAGCTCATAGTATGAGTTCAACCAAAGCCTTGGATGCAGTCTTCCACATTGAGCCTTCAAGTGCAGTTAAGAAGATAAGGGAACTCCTCTACAGTGCCTTCCATTTCGCCGATAAGACAACCCACTTCTACATCCTCGCGGGAGCTGACTTCGTAGTGGGACCTGAAGCTCCACCAGCTGAACGCAACATCCTTGGCCTAATAGCGAAAGTGGGGAAGGAGGCAGGTCTCTCGGTGATTAGACATCGGCTGATGGGCCATAAGATAATTCAGATAATCGGCGGTCGCCAAGTTCACGCCACCTACGGTCTGCCGGGGGGCGTGAGTAAACCGCTGACCAAAGAGGAGATAGCTGAGATTCAGAAGATGGCTAAAGAGATGGTTAAGTTCGGTAAGTTCACTCTGAAACTCTTCGATGACATAGTTCTCAAGAACAAGGCCTACGTAGACCTCATCCTAAGTGACCCGTACACGTCAGAGACATACTACATGGGCACCGTCGATGAGAACAATCACGTGAACTTCTACGACGGGAAGGTCAGGGTTGTGGATACTGATGGAAAAGAGTTTGTGAAATATGATCCCAAAGACTACCAGAAGCACCTCGCAGAGCGCGTGGAGCCTTGGACCTACCTCAAGTTCCCCTACCTCAAGAATGTAGGGTGGAAAGGGTTAGTTGGAGGGAAGAACAGCGGCGTCTACCAAGCTACCCCACTCTCAAGGCTGAACGCTGCCGACGGAATGGCAACACCACTGGCTCAAGAGGCCTACAAGAAGATGTATGAGACCTTAGGAGGAAAACCTGTCCACAAAACCCTAGCCACACACTGGGCTAGGATAATTGAGCTTATGTACGCCGCTGAGAGAACTCTGGAGCTAATTGAAGATCCTGAGATAGCTGAAACCGACGTTAGGCCTGTGCCCAAGGAGAAGCCCACGAAAGGAGTGGGAGAGGTCGAGGCACCGAGAGGAACGTTGACCCACGACTATGAGACAGACGAGAGGGGTGTCGTTAAGAAGGTTAACCTTATAGTCGGAACAACCAACAACAACGCTGCAATAAGCATCTCCGTCAAGAAGGCAGCTCAAGGTGTCATCAAGAAGGGTGAAGTGTCAGAGGGATTGCTTAACAAGGTTGAGATGGCCTTCCGCTCCTACGACCCCTGCATGGCCTGTGCCACACACACATTACCTGGCCAGATGCCTCTGGAGGTCAAAATCTACGACAGCCAGATGAACCCAATTGAAACTCTGCGACGCTGAAATCACCTATAAACAGCCTTCTTTTTTCAACGTTAAATTTTACCGAGAGTATAATACTCTATCATCTATTCCTCTCCAACGTGAACAGCTATGCGTACATTGGTCATAGGCATCGGTAATCCAATTCTTGGAGATGATGGGATAGGCATACAGGCAGCCCGTTTAATCAAGAGGCAGTCGGCCAAGTTTAAGGATGT
>DAOVDL010000071.1 GCA_030669485.1 Candidatus Bathyarchaeota archaeon | reverse complement strand
CAACCAGTTAAAAATTGGTGAGATATTTATCAAAGCCTTTATTACCCAAAACTCTGAGAATATTGCAAGCCCTAAATCAAGGGTATACCTGCTTCATATAAAGGTGAAGAGAGAGGTAATTGTATAGGCATCGGTTGGATTCATAGATGGATTGGCTACCCCAGCTATATCAGTACATCGTTTTTGCGGTTACTGTCGCCGTTTCTATTGGAGTGGGTTTAGTTATACGTTTTGTAATCACAAAATACATCGCCCGATGGATGCAAATTGAGATCGGTAGAATCGTGATCAACAGCATTCGAACACCTCTGGTTATTTGGGCCACTCTTTTCGGTATTAGTGTTGCAGTAGACGCGGTAACCCTGCCAGATATCACACTAGGCTATATCAGGCAAGGCATCTTCATAGTAGCTGTTCTTTCCGTAGCCCTCGTAATAGCCAACATATTTGCTGGTTCGGTGAAACTTTGGGGCCAAAAAATTGGGAAACCGGCTGCGCCGATAACTGGCATCGGTCAATTTGTGATAAGGCTTGCAGTGCTTGCTATTGGAATAATGATAATAATGGATTCATTGGAAGTTTCTATAACACCCTTAATTGCTTCTTTGGGTATCGGCGCACTGGCGATAGCTCTGGCATTGCAGCCAACTTTAGCGAACCTTTTTGCAGGCATCTATATCATGGCTGATAAGCCCATTCGTGTAGGTGATTTTATCAAACTGGAATCTGGGGAGGAGGGCTACGTTGAAGATATCGGTTGGCGATGCGTTAAGGTGCGAATGTTACCGAATAACACAGTTATGATACCCAATCAGCGGCTCGCCGACAGTCTGGTATTAAATTATTATTACCCTGAGCAGAAATGTTCACTTCTAATTGAGGTTGGTGTAAGCTACGAGGATGATCCAATTAAAGTTGAGGAGATTCTTGTAGAAGAAATGGTGAAAGCCTCCTACGAAGTAGACGGTATGGTTACTGCATATGAGGTCAGACCCTTCGTACGCTTCATGCCAGGATATATGGAGTCCTCTTTAAATTTCACATGCATCTGCAAGGTGCGGGAATATGTTGATAGATACTACGTTCAACATGAACTTCGGAATAGGATCTGGAAGAGATTTGAAAAGGAAGGAATAACCATACCCTTCCCAATTAGGACACTGCATCTTCCTGGAAAATATATCAAAGACGCAGAGGCTCTGTATTCGCCAGAAACTAGAAACAGTTCCAGCAGAGTTGGGAAGGGGCGTGTAGAAAAATAAGCGAATGGATAACAGATGACCCCAAAATAATCAACGCGATAGTAAGGCAATCTGATGATGAAGACGATGAAATGCCTGTTTTAGTATTGCAGGTTAATAAGCTCTATAAGCTTAAGCTTCTTGAAAATCCGCGGAAAATCGAAGATACCGAAGGATATGTAGTCAAAGTTGAAAATCAAGCGAATGGCAAGCAATATTTGCTTTTCCTTCAGAAAGTTCTCAGCTCAAAGTTTAAGAAGGTTAAAGCGAAAAAAGGAGACATTCTAGGAGTTATAAACAAAGGAAAGAACATGCAAACCGGATACGATTATTCAGTTTCTATTTGGGATAAAAAGTTAGCTAAATTTTTGCAGAGAGGCCTTTCCAAGCGGCTGAAGGTAGGTGCGGAAACCGTTCCTGAACATGCAGATTATGTTCCGGAAGTAGAGGAAGCAGACTCTCAATAAACAACTATCTCTTTCTTCTTTTACGCTAGGCTGCTATGCCCTCCTTCTTGAGGAGGCCTCTTGCAGCCATTATCCCCGTGGCCGCAGCGGTTACAATCCCGCGGGAGACACCTGCTCCATCTCCAGCCACGAAGATGCCTTCCATTGGTGTTTCTAAGTCTTTATTCGTGTAGATCCGGCTTGCGGAGAATTTTACTTCAGGAGCGTACAGTAGAGTCGAGGATGAGGCCACCCCCGGTATGACTCTCTCCAGTTTATGTAACCCCTCAACGTTGTCAGTTACGATGCGGTGGGGCATAGCCATCGCTATGTCGCCAGGAGTCACCGTCTTAAGAGTTGGTCGGAGGCTTCCATGTTCAAGCCGATCCCAAGTTGAACGGCGGCCTCTCTCCAAATCGCCTAACCTCTGGAGTATAGGTCTGCCGCCGCCCAGAATGGCGGTCTGAGTCGCTACGGAGCGACCGTAAGCAGAGGTATCTTCCAGCGGATGGGTTAATGCTACCTTAACTAGGAAGGCAAAGTTAGTGTTCTGGGAGTGGGTATTGGTCATACAGTGACCGTTGACGCCGACGAAGCCTTCCTCATAGACCTCTAGACATACGAAGCCTTCATGGTTGACGCAGAAGGTGCGCAGAAAGTCGTCGTACTTTTCAGTGTAGATGTGAAACTTGGGATCTCGGTTGATGCTTGTGATAGGGTGCATAATTATTGATGGGACCTCAATCCTGACGCCTATATCTATAGGCTCGTACTTGGTAGCTACTTGAAGCCTCTTGGCCTCCTCCGCCAGCCAGTTCTGACCGCACCGCCCCGGTGCAGCTATAATGTACTTGCATTGAATGGTATTCCCACCCTCAACCTCCACAGTTCCCTTACCTATGTGTAGGGCCTTCCGCTTAAGGAGAAACTTCACTTTCCTCTTCTTCAGGTCGTCCATGAAGTTCTGCATGACCTTGGGGGCGTTGTCGGTTCCTATCTCACGGTGAGGTATGGAGAAGAATCTCACACCGACCCCTGCTGCTTTACGCTGTAGTGATTTAACATCCTTAGAGTTGGGGTTGTAGAGCTTTGAAGGGGACCCATACCGTAGAAACGTCTTGTCCACCTGCTTGACGAGGCCCCATGCAGCCTTGTCACTATTGGTCAAGGTGTAGAGGTTGCCTCCAACATCGGGTCTGAGGTTCAGCCGCCCACTTGAGAGAGTGCCAGCGCCACCTATGCCAGATAAAATATTACAGGGGGTACATTTGGTACATGTCGCATAATTTTGCTCAGGGCAGATCCTCTTCCGAGGTTCATTCCCGAGGTCTATAACCAGAACTTTAAGGCGACTCTTCTTCACGATCTCTAGAGCGGCGAAGAGGCCGGCAGATCCCCCGCCAACTATTGCGACATCTGTTTTCATCGCCAACTATTGGAATCCCCTAAACTTTGGGTATAAGAAGGTTATATATCTGCTGTCTCAATTAAGCTCAACTATACCCCCGTTTTCTTAGCTATCTCCTTCCTGACCTCATCGATCGGTCTTCCACTGGTCTTTATACCTAGAATTTTAGCCACCTTACGAGTCTTCTCAAAATTTATCTTTTGGGAGGTGAGCTTCGACTTCTCGGTTGCTGGAGGAGGCCCCGTCGTGCTCTCAGGGGGGGACGCTGTAAAGCTGCCCATGACCTCGGTCTTCATATGTTCATACTCTCCCATCCACCTTCCGATTGTTTGCGCAATGGATTCTATCCCCTCTATCTTTGGGGGAGGTTTGGATGGCTGTCTAATTTTTTCAGCTATCTCCTTCCTTATTGTCTCTTCAGTCTTCCCCGAGGTCTCGATGCTGAGCCACTGGGCTATCTTCCTTATCTTCTCAGGGGTAGCCATGTACACCGCATAGATCGATTTACGTAAAGTGGTTTTAAAGGGTTTTGTCCGCGGGGGTAAACTTATCTTAACTCCTCCATCTATATATCATGGTTTGGCGAGCGGGTGGGTGGCTTCCCAGCCTCATTAGGGGGACTGGAGGAAACTCCGCTCACATGGTGGACTCGCGACGTCGCAAGGCGTAGGGTGAGAGCCCTAACCCCAGCGCAGAAACGGAATGTCCTCCGTGCAGATGGCTATGAGGCGTGATAAGTCGCTGAGGACGCTGGAAGGAAGCAATGAAACGGCTGCTTCGCGAGGTGCAAGGACAAATAGGCGTCAATGAGCATCCATCCGAGACGCGGGTAGTCTGCTCAGCTGAATGCCACCTAGAACAGAAAGCGGGTTACGGCCCGCACGCCAAACCGTTAATTTAAGTAGGAATACTTATTTCGTGTAGGATCTGTAACCCACATTTTATTTGTTTCATATTGGGTTCCGCTGCGGTTCAGCATCCCCAGTAAGTTCACTAGAGTCGCATGCTAGTCTACTCAAATTTTACCCTTTTACCGGAAATCATGTAAAAGATACGGGAGGCAATGTTACAGGCATGATCTGCCACTCTTTCCAGATGCGACCCTACGAAAAGAAGACGGTTTGCAGCGGCAATTGTGTGTGGATTTTCAATCATTATTGTTATTAATTCGCGTCTAACTTGATCCATGAGTGCGTCCACTTCATTATCTCTCTCGGTAAACTTTTTCAAAGTTTCAATATTTTCAGATGAAAAGGCGTCTAAACAATCCGTTATCATTCCCTGCGCTATCTCAGACATTCTGGGTATATCGATCAGAGGCTTTACAAATGGTTCTTTACCTATTTTTAATGTTATAACCCCGATATCTTTCGCATGGTCGTTTATTCTGTCTAGGTCTGTTATAATTTTCAGTATGGTTGCCGCTGTTCTGAGGTCTTTGGCCATGGGCTGTCGCAGTGCCAGCAGT
>DAOVDL010000172.1 GCA_030669485.1 Candidatus Bathyarchaeota archaeon | reverse complement strand
AGCAAGGATAAGGGAGATCTCACCCAAGACATGGATATCCCTAAACAGCTCACCAGACTACATGACCCAGTCTGGGAACCGTCGCACATTGAGGCGGCTGGCTGAGGCTGTGGATCTTATGGTTCTAAATGATCAGGAAGCCATGGCTTTGGCGGAGGTCGATAGCCTCGTCTCAGCCATCCACACCCTTAAGGCTAAGAGGTTGGCAGTGACCCTTGGCCAGCTTGGAGCCATAGTTGTGGAGGGGGGGAGGGTTCAGATGATACCTGCCCTCAGCGGCCTGACAGTGAAGCCCAAGGACACGACGGGTGCGGGGGACACTTGGTGCGGTTCTCTGTTGGCTGCCTATTCCCAGACGCATGACTGGACTAAATCCGTTATCACAGCCTGCCTCATCTCAGCTATAAAGTGCCTAGGCTGGGGCTTCGAGAAGCTTAGAAAGCTGAGGTTTGGAAGCACCGAGGAGATCGTTGATTACGTCCTAAGGTTGAGTGAAGGGAAAGGCCAACTCACCATCAAAGACTTTCTAGCCTGATGAGCCCTGCTCAAATCTTACAATCCTCTATCTGTTATGAGGGGTGCTGATAATGGTGGAGATGCATCCCTCCTTTTTACCTATAAATAGTGGATGAATGAAAGTTTCGTTGCGTTCCCGCTTTTTCCTATTGCTAACTTTATAGCAAAGTCTTATAATTTTCCAATCATTTTCCACTACTTTTTACATCTCACTGTGTAATCCAAACCAAGTTGATATGTAACGTTTCGGTAAGATAATCTCCTACCTCATCTCCAGCGGGCTGCAAGTCTTATCTTCTTCTTACGTGTATTCGGTTGATGCTGGGGTCTAAATGTCTAGAATCAGTGGCCTTCGGAAATCTATTCATATAAGCAGCCCCACACATGCAGCTGGCGGACTCGGGTTTGAGAAGGGGCTGTTCCTCATCCCCCTAACCCTCATCTTCGCTCTATGGGAATTGACGGTAAGGCTAAGCTTCATCTCAGCCACTACCCTACCTCCTCCCTCCGCGATATTGATGGTTCTAGCTGTCCATATGTTTGAAGTGAACTTTCTACTCAACACGCTTCGCACCCTCTGCAACTTGGCCTCAGGACTAGCCCTAGGCTTCTTCATCGCTATGCCCTTAGCCATTGCCACAGGTTTGAAGAGTAAGGTGGACTCAGCTTTTACACCTCTAATAATGTTAGTAGGTGCTCTTCCAGACTTAGCCCTCCTCCCCTTCCTTATCTACTGGTTAGGCCCCGGGGCCGCAGCTGCCATTATCATGTGTACCATAATTGCCTTCTTCCCCATCTTTTTCTCGGTGAGGACAGGTGTAAACGCCATTCCGAGGGACTACTTCCACGTTGCAGCCGTCTGCAAGGCTAAGAGGCTCACCACCTACACGAAGGTGGTTCTGCCAGCCGTCTTCCCCCAGATGGTCACAGGAGTACGTCTATCATACGAGTTCCTATGGGAGATAGTGGTGGCCATAGAGATCCTAGCAATCGTCAGCGGCATAGGCTCCTTCATCAACAGCTCGGTTGAGGGGGGCTCTATGGTCGACGGCTTTGCAGGCATCTTCATGATAGGCATCATCGCCGTAGTTATAGATCGACTTGTATTCAATAATCTTGAAGGAAGGATAAAGAGGTGGCACGAATGAGCCGATGTTTAGAAGTGGACAAAGTAGCGAAGCACTACGGCTGTGGCGAAGAGAGAATTCACGCCCTAGACGACATAACCTTCGATGTTCATCACAAGGAGTTCGTCTGCATCATCGGACCAAGTGGCTGCGGTAAGTCGACACTCCTCAAAATAATCGCTGGGCTTGACAAGCCGACCTCCGGCGAGGTCAGACTTCTAGGTGAACCCGTCTCTAAGCCGCACCCGAAGGTTGGCATGGTTTTTCAGTCCTTCGCGCTCTTCCCTTGGAGGACGGTAACTCAGAATATAGAGTTCGGATTGGAGGTTCAAGGGGTACCTAAAGAGAAGAGGCGCCTCATTGGTGAGGAGCTTGTTGAGATGATTGGGTTGCGGGGCCATGAGAACAGTTATCCTAGGGAGTTATCTGGCGGTATGAAGCAGAGGGTTGGAATGGCCCGGGCTCTGGCTGTTAACCCTGAGATTGTGCTGATGGATGAGGCCTTCAGTGCTGTCGATGAGTTCACAGCTCAAGTCTTGAGGAGTGAGGTGGTGGAGCTCTGGGAGGAGACCGCTAAAACCTTCGTCCTCGTCACCCACAACCTCACCGAAGCCATCGAGATGGCGGACAGAATAATCGTTCTTAGCGCAAGGCCTGCTAAAATGAAACAGGCATTTCCAGTCAACCTTAAGAGGCCGAGAAACCGCGCTGACTCGAAGTTTATGAGGTGTCAGAAGGATCTCTTCTCACTGCTCAAGGACGAATTGGAGAACACCATAATTCGACATAAGCTCAGAGCCATCCATAAACATAAACACCTAGATGACATAGAGCTAGACCACAAATAGCATGAGGTCTCACGCACCCTATCTCACTATAAGGGGATTCGTCATGGAGTTGTCCGAAAATCGGGTTTCCCTTCCCTGTTTTTCCATCTCCAATGAGCGCGGCTAACGTGCACGTGTATTACGCGTACTAGCTTACTATGACGCCTTACT
>DAOVDL010000170.1 GCA_030669485.1 Candidatus Bathyarchaeota archaeon | reverse complement strand
CATCGATCAGTTCCCAGCTGTGGCACTCTGCACCGTTGGCTTCCAGTGTTTGGAGAACATTTTGGAAAGGTTTGCCGGAAAGGTATAAAGTAGAGATGCCTAACTCCATTTAAGCCACCGCCATGTTGACTACTGTTCTCTGCTAGATGGTGAAAGCCAGTCTATTAATCGCTTCGTGTCCTCGCATCTGATATCAACCTCAATAGGACCTAGAGGTGACTCTCCCACGGGTTCACAGAGCGAAATATGTCCCGCGTAGGCTACTTGTTTATTTAAGCAGAACCTTATACAGTCTCCCTCAGCAAGCTCTATAAGCCCCCTCCTAACCGCGTCCCTCACCCTATCCCGCTTCAAGATGCTTTGCATCTTTGAGAGCGACTCCATGTCTTCTGCCTCAAAGACTAGAACCTTAACTTTCCCTTCAGGTTTGGACGCAACCTCAATGTTGGTGGGGGTGAAGATTTGTTCCACTGCATTCTTAACCTTCTCCAAGTCTTCTGTAGGATAGACTTTAACTCTTCCTTTCAGGTGGAAGCTCATGTAGCAACGACTCCAGAACCTTCTTAACCTTAATCTCAAACTCTTCCAAGGGGCCGCGGTTCTCTATTACCTTATCAGCTATTTCTATAGCACCACCCAGCCCCACTTCAAGCTCCTCACAATCTCTCTTAACGAAGCTCTCCCAACTAGCGGGATCATCCTTTCTATGCCTTCTTAAGAGCCTTTTGAACCTGAATTCTGGAGGGCTGTTGATAACTACCAACCTGAAATCTGAGAAATGCCTTCGAAACTCCTCGACCTCCGCAGTGTTTCGAATCCCATCCACGAGAACTAATGGGCTGTCTAGTTGCTTGACTGCAGGAACGCTGCATTTTGCTAGGGCCGCTTCACCTCCCTTCTGTCTCATCTGAACCATAAGCATTGCCAAGTTTTCTCTGGTGACCTTTAAGCCACGTTTCTTTGCCTCCTCCCTCACAAAATCACCCATAACAATGGTGGGATAACCAAGACCACCGAATATTTTGTTTACCGTAGACTTTCCGGCCCCAGGCATGCCAGTTAAGCCAATCACAATCTTCATGTTAGACAAGCCTAAACTACTCGCTAGATTTTATTCCTCAAATTTGATGTTGGTGTACTTAAGCAGCTCGGATGAGTTCTAAAGATAGGTATAAACATACCCTGCCTTCTCATCTTTCAGATTGCAGAAGCTACAGGTTCCTATTAATCTCCTGTTGTGCGATAGAGGAATCTTACCTATTTACTCGCCTTTTTGGAGCGCCTTGGAACTCTGTAGATGTCGTCTTCAAATAGAAGATCGATAGTATAGCTCAAAGTCTTAAACCTGATTGGTCTATTGCTTTAAAAGATTTAAATTTTTCGATATAATAGACAAAGATTCTAAACTTAATTGAACAGCCCATTATAAAGGCTACTCTAATGCCGTTATCTCCCTTCATATGCAGAGAGTATTAATGGTCAGAGCAGTCCCTTTTGGAACCCTTTGGATCGATTACAAACATATCCGCTTTTGGGTTGGAGCATACTCTTATCCCCATAAGCTACGTTTCAGCATCTCAACAACAATTTAAGATGGGTAAACTTCTAAATTTTCCCTTCACCATTCTTGGCACAACTATACATCCACAGAAACTCAGATGGGGGTTATGAAAAATGTTGTAAAGTTCGCTTCGGCGCCTCACAGGACCGAAGTTAATAGAGCTATTAGCCTACGAATGCGCAGATGAGCCAGCTCATCTACGTTTCCCTTTTCAGATATCCCTTATCTCTAAGCCAGTCTTTCTGGTTTCTAGTGTAACGCCACACTATGTCGCCTCGCTTCTCGTCGAAATCCCAAGGAGAAACTAAAACCACATCGCTATCCCTTATCCAGACACGCCGCTTCAGCTTCCCTTTAATTCGACAAAGCCTCTGTTTACCGTCATCACAGTTAACAAGAATACGATCGTAACCGTACATCTTTACAGCTACACCAAGCACCTGACCTTCTCCTGGCAAAATGAGGCGGTTAAGTTCCCCTTCGCTCAATACTTTTCTCTTCAATGTTCATCACAACTTGCCTTCATCCTTAAAGGAACGCCCTAGGCCCTTTCTTTGAAGAGTGAAGGTCATACAGTAATATTGTGCAATAATTTAAAGGTGTACTGGTTTAATTCGATCTGGGGAAACCTGTCAGTGCCCTGATCCAGTTCCCTCGATGATTCACTGCAACTCTATCGGGCTCAGCAGCTTGATGTCTAGAAGTCTAGCAACCTACTAACAGTACATATTCTGAATTTGAGCACTCAAATGCATCTTATGATACAAGTGTTGACTCCTGCACCTTTTTTATGAAGTATTGATGGAGCCTCAGGTCTTTTGACAGTTCAGGGTGGAAGGATGTAGCTAGAAGGTTTTTTTGTTGAACTCCAACTGCTTTGCCATCATATCTGGCTATAACCTCAGCTTCACCCCCAACCTCTTCTATCACTGGTGCTCTTATGAAGACTGCGTGAAAAGCCTTCTCTCCAAGGAGGGGGATAGAAAGATCGGTCTCGAAGGACTCCTTCTGCCTACCAAAGCCGTTTCGAGTAACCTTCATATCTATGAGTTCTAGGAGAGGCTGACTGGACGAGTCAACCTTAAGATCAGAGACCTGCCGCGCC
>DAOVDL010000061.1 GCA_030669485.1 Candidatus Bathyarchaeota archaeon | reverse complement strand
TTGAGAATTTAAACAAACTTTTCATCCCTTCTTTGAAGTTTACATGTTTATATGAGTTGAAATACGAATTTTAGCAGCATGCATATTATTATGCCGATCATTATGCCATATATGAAACCTAGATGCCCACCCAATTTTACTCCTTCTTTTTGGGAGATCTCCCCAAGAACGAACCCCACACGCTCCTCTGCCTCATCTAACCGTTTGTAAAGTTCAGAGATCTCAGGAGGAGTGATAATGATCGATACGGCCTCGGAGTCACTGTTAATATTTTTTTCATTCAATTATAGACACCTAGACCTATGGTAGTGTGACAAAATAGTGGAAGACGATTCCAAAGAGGATAAGGGATACTGTTGCTCCAAGCATTATTCCTTTGACTATGCCTGAAGTCAAGCCAGCGGCGTACTTGTTCTCCCTGCCAATCATTCCCACACACATTTTTATATCATTAATTCTGGCTTCTAGAAGGGCTGCTTCAGGTGTATACTGTTCTCTTCTTGAGCTATCTGACATAGAGTTCACCCCATTGCTATCAATGTTAACATAAAAAGACCCGCTAAAATACCTAACGATGAGACAAGACCTAGAGCTATGCCTATACCTCTCGTAGACTCAAGGGCTTCTCCGAGTCTACGCTCCCGCCCTATAAGTTGAACCTTATATCTGAGGTCTTCCACGGTTGAAACGAGAGACTCTATAGGTGGGGCGACCATCGGGGCTAAGGGTACGGTTACTTCAGCGACCGCCTCCTCTTTTTTCTTCTCCGCAACTACTAGGTAGGGTGGTTCAGGGTAAGCTCCTGGGTCCTGTTTTTCAAGCTCCTCAGCCTTAGCCGTGATAGCGTTCACATCCTCGCTAGGCATCATGTCAACTATTGTGATCTGTTTTTGAAAGTGTTCAACACCCTCTGAACTTATATGGTCAAGATACGGTATAGCACCGGGCGCCCCGTTTATTTTTTTCTTTGGGTCAATGCCCTTTGCGTGAAGTGCTTTGAGACAGCCCCCCATGATATGGCCTGTCACTTCAGCGCCGCAAAGGATCAAGAAGCGTATATTTGGGTTTGAAAGAATGTTGGCTACAATTTTTTCTATTCCTATATTCTCCGTTTTAGCTGGCCCGGCTATAGCAACCCCCAATGTCTTACTTAGCCCTATGTAGAGTTTCTCAGATGCAACAGTGCATATGGCTACGCAGCCTTTTGATTCTCCGACCTCATAGTCCCCTGCTACCAGAGGCCATCCTGACGCGGGCTCAACCTTCTCTGCCTTACTCAGTTTATTCAACCTCCAAAAATAGAGATTAAAATTTCAGGTCTGTGCAATGCAACATAAAAAAGCATTATTAGGGAGAAGAGTAGACACCCCGCTAAAAATCCAATGACCATATTGCCAAGTATCCCAGCAGACTTGTAGACTCCCTCCCTCCGATTTCTCGAAGCTATTAAAGGAGCAGTTTCAGGGTTAAGAGAGGATATAAGCTCCTCGGCGAGGAGTTCCACGTCTTCAACCTTTTTCTTCAAGGGCTCTAAATCTAAAATGGCCACATCTTTTCTTGCCTCGCCTATTAGTTTAAACTCTTCATCGAGGATAATTCTGTATTTTGGCGAGATCAGAATGGCCATGACTCATTTCCCAGCCTTAGGGGGTATACCAGCCCCAGTTACTGAGGCAGCTTCCCTCTTACATGTTTTAAGTAAGATATGCATCCCATAAATCCATACTATAACACCTATAATAATAACTGTTATAGGATCAAGGAGAAATCCCTCAGTTAACGTAAATAAGCTAGCCAACCTAGCAACACCAGCCAAAGTTATATTTAAACCTGCAACTATTATAGCAACCATTAAAGTTCTCTCCCGTCTCTCTCCAGCGCCAAGGCTTGTATTGTAGGGGAAGAACAAGGCGACACTTGTACCCCAGTAAACTACCATTATAACTCCCGTTGCAAACACTGTTGGTAATAAACTTCCAGCGAAGTAGTCTTTTGCAAGCCAACTGTATCCCCCGGCGCCGATACTTATCAGACACATAAGCATCAGACAGGCGCTCACAGATAACTCCGTGATATAGTTTTTAAAGTGAGGTATCTCAAGAATCTTAAACCTTGAAATTAGAACTCCGTAAATTAAGCCTGTTGCAGCCGCAAAGGCAACACCAAAGACGGGTTGAAATCTAAGCCCAACTAAAGCAGTGAGCACCCCCATGGATGTTGCGAGGTTTCCTATGGAGGGAACACCTGTTCCTAGACCATAAAGAGCAATACGCCTCACAACATCGGCTCCCCAAACGACTACTGGTATACATAAGACTGCAGTTATGGCAGGATGGAAACCACTTAAATATACACCAACCAATCCTGAGGCTATCCCAAAAGCTGCAAGGTTTCTAGGCTGTAAGATAACCCTTGTCGTAACCTGAGGCAGTGAAAGTGTATGTTGACCCATTTTTCACCCTCCATATCATGGAACACTCACTAGCAGAGCTGCTATGCCAAATATTATAGATGCAATAAAGCAGACTAAGCTGGTTCTCGGAACAAATTTCTTAAATTTGGGATCCCACCATCCCTCAACGACACCTCGAACACTGTACGCAGTTATGTTGGCGTTTATGAAATATATGCCAACGGCAAGGATGCCTGCTAAAGCCATAAAAGGAACTTGTATTGGAAGTGAAGGTACTACACCTAAGATTTCACCTAAATTCGAGCAACCACAGCTAACCCTGTAAATTATGGTTGCAGCCAAACTGCCACCAACCCCACCTATGAACCCTCCAGTTATACCGCTCACCATGCAGGCTGACGGAACGCCATGACCCAATGTTCCAGGAGTGGCATATGGTTTAACATGATCTTTCGTTACGGGGTCGCGCTCTTTACTTGCCAGAGCCGGAGGTATGCCGCAACCGGTAATGAGGAGTAAATTGACGAATATGCTATTTGTTGCTATTAACACCGATGAGCTCAATCCCGCACTAACAATTATAAACCAAGCTGGCCACGTAGGCAAAGTAAAACAGTGTAAGCCTGCTGTTATAAGCAATCCGGCTATTCCTGACCCTGTTGCCAGCATCTCGCAGCCGGTAGCAAGTCCTGTGGATGTACCCATTGCTGCTGGGGCGCCACCTACAGGTATGAAGAAAACTCCCAAAGAGATCAAGGTGCCACTGATACCTATCAAAATTATAAGTATAACTAGTGTAAGCAGGTCCATAAGCCCTTACCCTTCATATGGTCCAAATTTTTTCCTCGCCCAAACTTCAATGATTCTATTTGTAAAGAATAATAAAATCAGTGCTATTACTCCAACTGAAATGCTCAGAATTAATAAAGGAACGCCAAAGGTCAATAGGGGAAGGCCGAGGGTCAACCTGCATGTCAGATTGTCGAGAAGAATTATCAGAGCAAAACAAAATCCTGTGAGTGGCCCTGCCAACTTTGCGCAGAAGTGGTCAATGTCAGCACTTGTCCTATATCCTAGCTCAGCCTTAACGTCAATGTCTCCATAATCTTTCATAGCAATTCCTTCACCAAAGGTCAGGTGCTGAAATTGTCGCTCAGTTCCGTAGTGTACATCTCCCACGGAGGAGCCTATCGATCCCGCCATCAAACCAAACATAAAAGCTCCAATAGGTATGGGAAAGGGGTAACCTATGTAGATATTTAAGGGTGAAAGGGCAACCGCATAAAAAAGGTAAGCAAGCGTTACATAAAGGCTTGAACACATAAACCCGTAAGCAGCTATAACTGGAAGTTGTGCATGCAGCACATCTAAATACAAGGGCTGACCGAAAACATTGTGGCTTGCATTTCTGGCAAAGAAGGGAACTGTTGAAAGAGTTGCATGGAAGAAAACTGTAAATCCTGCAGCGATCGCTAGGGATATTGCTGGGTGTAGGTGGAAAGTTCCCCAGAAAACCATGAAGAATGTTCCAGCTATAGCTCCAAAAAATGAATGACTCGCTGGCTCACCTGATATTGCCTTGTTAAATATTCGGTGGGGGTGACCAACTTGGGGTGCTAGCTGAACCTGAGAGTTCGGGTTACTCTGAGAGCCAGCATCCGTTTCCAGATCCTCAAGCCATCCTGCCAAAACGATTAAAGTGAGTATTAACCCAAAGATCCCTAAAACACTCACTACTCCCCAAAATATCTCCAAAGACCCCGCCTTAAGTTAACTTTCTATGTATTATTGTCCGTCTATATTTGTCTTTCCTATGTGTTATGTGAAAATAAAGTTACTTTGACATTTTTACCAAGCATAATATAACTGCTGCTCGGGATGTTCAGGCGAGTGCTAGGGATATTAGGGGGTGGATGTGGAAGGCTGCCCAGAAGACTGTGAAGAGGGTGCCGGCAATGGCGCCATAGAACGATTGGCTTGCCGGCTCCCCCGATATTGCCTTGTTGAATATTCGGTGGGAGAAACCGACCTGTGGGGCCAGTTGCACCTGCGAGTTAGGGTTGCTCTGAGAGCCCGCGTCAGGCTCCAGATCTGAGAACCAACCTGCCAATGTGACCAATGCTACAACGAACCCAAAGGCTCCGAGAACAAGCAGTCAGCTCCATAGGCCTCTAGCGCCAATCCTGATGTATTTTGAAGTTACGCCTCTAGCGGTGTCTATTTCTATTTACGTTTTACGATACCCTGTTGACAGTTGCCCTGTCTTGATCTCTAACTGAAAGCCCTGGCAAGTGTCCACATTGTAGATGCCCCTACACCCAACTGGTCACCAATGGTAACCAAAGGTTCTCAAGGGTCCCCAATAGCTCTCGATGGTCCCAACTGGTTCTCAAAGGTTCTCGGTGTAGACACCCCCTCCCTAAACACGAGTCCACACCTGACCACAATTGTCCACCATTACCAACACTTACCCACAATTG
>DAOVDL010000103.1 GCA_030669485.1 Candidatus Bathyarchaeota archaeon | reverse complement strand
CAGCTTCTTCTTGTGGTGACAGAGTTCTGCTGCCTGCAGGTTGGCCATGGTTGCCACATACTTCTTCTCATAGTCCGGATCAGCCTCATGGACCTTTGAATCCTTAAGGTACGCATTTACGGCGTTCGTGGCGTAATAGGTTCGGAAGACCTTTGCCGTTAGACCCGGCACAACTTCACTTAAAAACTGGTTTACCCCCTTAGACCTCACGCCTTTAAAGGGAGGGGAGTTGGCTTCAGAGAGAAGTTCAGACAAGTTCTCCACTACAGGTCTATCCAGCGTCACCGTCTTCTTCCACCTCACCGAATCTTTTCCCAGAAAGTCGAAGGTAACGGTGGTATCTGAGTTCACTTTTATATGTTCAGACCTCAGTGTTGTTGCTCCAACGGTGTCTGCTTCATCCTTGTCCTTCTCGTCGCCTACACGTAGCTTCAACCTTTCTATCAGGTAGCTGACCGTGGCGAGTTTGCGTCTTTTGATGTCCTCTGCCTTCAAGTTAGCCTGGATGTGTCTCCGAATGGCTTCCATTTTTCCCGATAGTTTACTGGCTTTCTCGAACTTCTCTATCTCACGTTGCTGTTTAACGGGTGAGGTGTCAGCCAGCCAGAGAGACTTTTCCCTCCCCCGGAGCGTATCATCCCAGCGGGCTATCCACATAGAGTTAGGCTGCCAGACCCGCTCCTTCCATTTGCCTTTAGGAGTTGGTGCGTCGGGTGAGAGGTTGAGGGTGATGTCTGATTCTGTGGCACCCCTCTTCCATAGTCCTCTTAAGGGGTGTTTACCTCTGCCCATGAATATTGAAGGCGGCTCCACCACGTAATTGCCAAGTTCAACTTTAACCCCGTCTACAGTTGCATGCCCGTACTGCTCCTTGTTGGCTTCCCTGATGACCTTCCTGCTCTCAGCAAGCCTCTTCTTCTCCTCCTTACTCATCGCGAGTTTGATTTCCTTCTCCCGCTCGACATATCTCTGAATATCTGAGAAGTCAAAATCTTCGGGCCTCACCTTCTCTTTGATGTCGAGTTCCTTTAGGAAGTCCTTGAAAAAATTCTTGACGAACACCGGGTCTTTAACGTAGTCAGTTTCAAGCTTCTTCACCCATGCGACAGCCATCTCCTCTTGGCTGGCTGTCAGCTTTACGGGGTTCCCTTTAACGTTGATTTGGAAACCCTTAGCCTCATAGGGTTTAGGTATTAAAACCCCGTTATGGATAAGCTGCCTCATGATGCACCTAACTCTGTTAAATTTCACTGCGTTTTCGAAAGTTTCATCATTTAGCCTTACTTCTTAAGGCTACACGCACAGCATATTTGCATGTAAGCATTACGGTTGAGGGTGACACTATATTTAAATTATTTAGGAAACTGTTTGTGTTATTTCGGGGGTTAACGCGTTATTATTATGATTTTAAACTCGTTAAGTTCAGTTAATATCTGTTTTGAAGAGCAGACGTAAGCTTTAAGTTCTCTGTTGTATAAATACAACATATGATGAAAGAATACAACATAAACCAAACCACACTTAAGATTCTAGGGCATTACGCAAGCAACTATAAGAGGTCTTTACATTTAAGAGAGATAGCCAGGGAGACCAAGGTTGATGTAAAAGCCGTTCAATTGCAACTTAAGAGACTGGAAAAGGCAAATATTCTTTCAAACACTCTTAAAGGGAGAAATAAGGAGTACAGCTTAAATCTCGGCAATTCGATGACGAAATATTATATGATACTAGCAGAAACTTTTGCCTCCATCAGCTATCTTGGAAGGAACTTTCTGATCAAGAAGATTACTGGTGAAATTGCAAACAGGGTGGACGGCTCGATCATACTTTTCGGCAGCTTTGCCAAAGGGGCGACAACTAAAGAGAGTGATATCGACCTTTTTGTCATCGCCGAGAAAAAAATTGATATGGAAGCCATCAGAGAAGCTGCCAGCCTTGCTGGCAGAGAAGTAAGCGTAAAATCTGCAAACAGAAAGCAATTCGTGAAGGGTCTGGAAGATAACGACCCTCTCATAAGTGAGGTTGTTTCAAATCATGTTCTCCTCAAAGGGGTAGATGATTTCTGCGACATTATGTGGCGATACTATGCGAGATAATGGAAGATATTTGAAATGGTGCCTGAAACAGAGCAAGGGCATAAGGTTAACCAAGCCCTCAGAGAATCTGCTGAAAGCATACATGCAAAAAACGAGAAATGCCCTCAAGTCTATGGAGGTCAATGTAAAAGCTGGCATTGTTGAATGGGCTGTGTCTGCAAGTTATTATGCAAGATATTTTGCTGTCTACGCGTTGCTTTCAAAAATAGGATTCAAGTCCCTAACAGTCTCGATGCCCAAAGGGATCGCGTAGCGTCTCATCAACTGAGTTGTCCACACCTCTGACTTAATAATAAGAGATGTTTAATTTCTAATATGGTCAAAATAAATTCATCAGTTTTTGGGTCTATTACAGTAGATGGTACAGTGTATAGGCATGATGTTTACGTGGTTCCTTCCGGCAAAGTTGAAGAAAGGGAGTACGGTCATACTTTTACAAAAGACCAAGTTGAACATGTATTAAAAGAGAACCCTGACATAGTGGTTATTGGGAAGGGTCCATCGGGATTTGCAAGTTTGAGCGATGATGCAAGAGCCTTTCTAGAAAAGGCCGGAGTAGAAGTAATAGAAGTTGATACACCGGCCATAGTAGATAGGTTTAACAAGCTTGCTGAAAGTAAAAGAGTTGCAGCCATCATCCATGTTACTTGTTGAATTATCACGACTTGACCTTTTGAAGTAGGCTTCTTGAAAACCCGAATTCGGAAAACAGAGGGAAGGCATATGAGGAGTGAGGGGGAGCTGGAGGCTGAGACTGTGCTGCAGGCAGCATCCTTCCTAGTTAGAACATGGTCAGGAAAACCAACGCTCCACACCGTGCTCACTACAGCGTCCACCGAAACAAAGGGAGATGTCGTAAAGATAAATCTGCCAAGTCAATATCCATCCACAGAAATGGTATCAGCCTACCGGTTGTGGAGAGCAAGTCTGTGGCATGAGGCTATGCACCATCTTTACGGCACTTTTAAAGATCTCCCTCAATATGCATCATTTACAATGCGTCGAATCCACAACATTATTGAAGATTACAGGATTGAACATGAGGGCCTCAAAAAGTATTCTAGAATGAAGCGGGAACTAGCTCTACGTAAAGCTGTTTACTATCATCTCACAAAGGAGCCGGTAAACGAAATTCAAGCCTTCGCTCAACTTCTACTCTTAGAAGCAGTAAGGGTCAACGTTATACCTAAACCCATAATCGAGGCTGTCAAATACACCAAGCAGGCCGTCAACTCAGGAGCCAGAAGTTCAGATGTAACAGAGAGAGCCGCTGAAATTCTCGGCATTACAAGTCCATATCCATGGTGTACAATCCGCAATCAGGTAGGCTACATGTTGGCGTCAAGCGAGAAGATTAAGGATAAGGATCTCCCGAAAATTGTGGAGATATGGATTGAAGAGCGGGAGAAGGCTGAACGACAGGTTGGGTTAGGAGAACAGGGCAGCGAAGAAAGGCAGACAAGGGATGCAGAATGGACCTATAGGGGTGAGGAGGTAGTAGAAGTTCTCAGACCCCTAGAGGAAGTTAAGCAAGAGCTCGAGGAGGTTAGAAGAATTAACAGGCAGATTAAGAGGAAGATACATAGCTTATTAAGCGAATAGATTTGAGTAAGTAAAACAAGACTTGATTATGCGTATCCCTATTAGCTGATTATAATTCCCTACTCTTCCAACAATTTTCATGTTCGATTACTTTCGGGGTTTGCTTTGTTTTCTTTGTATTGCAAATTTATTTTTTATAGCGCCG
>DAOVDL010000139.1 GCA_030669485.1 Candidatus Bathyarchaeota archaeon | reverse complement strand
ACCTTCCGGCATTCTGAGCTCTGTTGGGCAGTCATATCTAAAACTCGGCTGTGAACAGTATCCCCAACTATGCCTATGTGGGGCTCTTCCACGAAGCTGTGGACCTTGCTGGAGAGCCAGTGATACCGCCGAGCCGTCTTGGTCTCAGGGTTGACTCCCTGCTGGATGACCATCCATTTCCCCCTCTCCGAAATGAAGAACATATGGTGGTAGAGCGGATAGCTTGCTTGGATGGCCGTGTTGTCTACTTTCGCCGCCATCTTACTGGCATACTTGAGACTTTCAGCTCCAGCAGTTGAGAGGTTAAACAATTCACTTATCATATCAATTTCTGTTGGAGCCTTACGCGAGTAGCGACCTTTGCCGCCTGCAGCCTTTATACCTAGATCCAATTCGTGGAACACCCTCTTCAACACACTGGTGGTAACTGTGGTGGAACCGCTGCTATCCCAGTCGAAGCCTAAGACATTAGAGCAGGCTTGGAAGAAGAGAGGGTCGGAGAGCCTCCTAAGAACGTCATCTACCCCGAAGTCGTCGACGATTATCGTGAAGATTCCCTTGGCCAACTTGACCATACGTGATACAAGCCAGAATGGAGCCTCACCATAATGGAGCCTCAGCTCCATAGTGCCGGTCTTACGCATAACGCTCAATACTGTATAAACTCGGAAAGAGATTTCAACCTTATTCCTCGGCTTACAGCACTGAACTGTTACAGTCGTTTTCCGAAAGCCTATCGAAACCCTTTTCATAAGGGTGCCTGATATGAAAGAAGATGGCGGGGTGTTTCCCTCAGATGTACCGTGAGATTGCAGAGAGGCTTCTCCAACTTTCAGAGCCAAGTAGGCGAGACCTAGAGAGGTTGAAGATGGAGGTCTGCAAGCTCAAGAGCCTTGAAAGGCTACCGAGTAACTCTCAGATACTCAAAGGTCTCAAGGGCTCCGAGGCGGAGCGGCTGAGACCCATTCTGATGCGAAAGACAGTGCGGAGCATAAGCGGCGTCACCGTTATAGCTGCTATGACCGCGCCTTACCCCTGTCCTCACGGTCGCTGCTTATACTGCCCCGGCGGTCCAACTAGAGGGGTGCCGCAGAGCTATACCGGGCATGAACCTGCTGCTATGCGTGGCATCCAGAACCAGTATGATCCTTATAGACAGGTGGCCAGTCGCATCCGGCAGCTTCAGGAGATAGGCCACCGAGTTGACAAGGTTGAACTCATAGTTATGGGCGGTAACTTCACCTCGATGCCGGTGGAGTATCAGGAGGGCTTCATAAAGGGCTGTCTGGATGCTTTGGCAGGGGCGAAGTCTGAAAGCTTGGAAGAAGCCAAGCGAAGAGCTGAAACAGCTCAAATAAGGAATGTTGGCTTAACCCTTGAGGTTAGACCTGACTGGGCGAGTAAGCCGCAGGTAGACCGTATGCTCAGCTTGGGTGCCACCCGCGTTGAACTTGGAGTTCAAAACATCTACGATGATATCTACAGGTTGGTTGGAAGAGGTCACACCGTTGATGACGTGATAGAGGCAACTCGACTGCTTAAGGATTCAGGTCTTAAGGTATGCTACCATCTGATGCCTGGCCTCCCAGGCTCAAACCCGGAGAGGGATCTGGAGGGCTTCCACCGCATCTTCACTGACCCTGCTTTCCAACCGGATATGGTGAAGTTCTACCCCTGCCTCGTGATGGAGGGCACCGAGCTTCACGCCCAGTGGCTTGCAGGCGACTACAAGCCGCTGTCCACGAATGATGCGGCAGAGCTGCTTGCAGAGGTTAAAGAGTTCGTGCCTCCTTGGGTCAGGGTTATGAGAGTTCAGAGGGATATACCATCCCCCCTAATCGCGGGAGGGGTGGATAAAAGTAACCTTAGAGAGATTGCTCAAGAACGTATGAAACTGAAGGGTGTTAGATGCCGCTGCATCCGTTGCAGAGAGGTAGGTCACAAGATGCTTAAGGAGCAAGCCTCAATTAACTTCGACTCAGTTAAGCTTCTTAACCGCAGCTACAAGGCGTCTGGAGGCGTTGAACACTTCCTCTCCATAGAGGATGAAGCTAACGATATGCTCCTCGGATACCTGAGACTGCGGATACCTTCATCACATACCTTCAGACGTGAGATGGCGGGAAGAAGATGCGCGTTCATCAGGGAGCTTCACGTACTTGGACCTATGGTTCCGGTGCACAGAAGATTGGAGGAAGCCCTGCAGCATAGAGGCTACGGCGCAACCCTCATGACCGAGGCTGAAAAACTCGCCACGGCAGAGTATGGAGTGGAGAAGATTCTGGTGAACAGCGCCTTAGGAACCAAGAGGTACTATCTAAACCTCGGATACAGCTACGAGGGACCATATATGGTAAAAGAATTGGAGGCTTAAAGGTGAAAAGTGAACTGCCTGGTTACAGAGGTAAGGCTCTGAAGTTTCTAGAGAAGTCAGGAGCCAAGGTAGGAGACAAGATCAAGATGACCAAGGGGGAAAACGCTTTCGAGGGCCTCCTGATGCCTAGGATAGCGTTGGGTGACCCAAACCATGTGGTGATAAAGCTGGTGAGCGGCTACAACATCGGCATCAGAGCGGATGCAGGCACAAAGGTTGTGGTTCTAGAGAAAGGAGAGGGAATAAAGGAACCTAAACTGCCTCAGCCTCCTGTGGGCGGTGAGACTCTTCCCTTCGTACCGATCATTGGAACAGGGGGAACCATAGCCAGCAAGGTCGAGTACCGCACTGGTGCAGTCTTCCCCTCACTCTCAACCGAGGATCTATACCGCACCGTACCGGAACTCTCAAAAATCGCTAAAGTCAAGGCCTCAGTTCTCTACAACATCTTCAGTGAGAATATGACTCCTAAACGGTGGGGCGAGCTTGCTGAGGCAGTAGCTGCCCAAGTCAGGGAAGGCAAAGCCCAAGGCATAGTTATCGCTCATGGAACAGACACGATGGCCTACACGGCAGCAGCCCTAGCTTTCGCCCTGCAGAACCTGCCGATCCCAGTGATATTGGTGGGCTCCCAACGTTCCCCAGACCGACCGAGCTCAGACATTGCGATTAACCTCATGGCGGCGGTAACAGCAGCGGTCAAGGCTCCCTTCGCAGAGGTGACCGTAGCTATGCACAGTTGGATCTCCGACGATGCCGTTTCCATCCACCGAGCTACAAAGGTGAGGAAGTGCCATACAAGCCGTAGGGATGCATTTCAGTCTATAAATGCAACCCCCATAGGTGAAGTTAGAGGCGGCAAGGTCAAGA
>DAOVDL010000026.1 GCA_030669485.1 Candidatus Bathyarchaeota archaeon | reverse complement strand
TCGGTTCATTTTCAAGTCTTCGGACAGCTGACTCAACGGATTCAGCGTGAAGCGTAGCCAAGCCGCCATGTCCAGTGGCAAGTGCTTGGAAAAGGGTGTAAGTCTCAGCGCCTCTGACCTCCCCAACTATTAAATATTCAGGCCTCTGCCTCAAAGCATTTCTCAACAGGTCGAACAACGTTATCTCTGCATGTTTTCCATCTACACCGAACCCTGAGCGGACAATTGATGGAAGCCAGTTTTCGTGGGGTAGCTGAAGCTCAGCTGTGTCTTCTATGGATATTATTTTTGAGGTCGGCTTTATGAACATGGAAAGCATATTTATCGCCGTGGTCTTACCGGAGGCGGTGCCGCCCACCACTATAATTGAGGCTTGCTTCTCTATTACATACCAGAACCATGCAGCCATTTCAGCGGAGAGTGTTTCGTTAAGAACTAGATCCGTCATAGTCATCGGTTCCTCATGGAACTTCCGTATGGTGAAGGAGGAACCTCTACGCGTGACCTCCTTCTGGTAGGTCACCTGCACTCTGCTTCCATCAGGCAGGGTTGCGTCAACGACAGGCTGTGCAATGGACACCGCCTTTCTCGCCATGTCAGTCAGTTTTATAACAAATCTGTCTAACTCTTCATACGTTGAGAACACTATATTTGTAGGCATTGATTCAAATTCTCTATGCCAAATGTAAATGGGTATATTGTGACCATTGCAGGATATGTCCTCTATGTGGGGGTCACGCATAAGAGGGTTGATCTTGCCGTAGTGAATGAAATCCCGTGTGATATAATATTTTATCTTGCTTAATGTTTCACCGCTTACCTTGATACGGTATTTCCTAACAATTTTTTCAGTCTCCTTTATGAGGAATTTCTCAGCTTCAGCACTTGATCCTATTTCCCTTGCATCAATGTCTAACTCCTCTATTAAGAGCTCTTTTATTTCTTCAAGCAACCTCGCCTCTTCACCTGTCAGCACAGGTTCAACTATTACGTACTTCAATTGGTTTGAGGTTTCTTTGATGATCCTAACTTCTATCTGCCCTTCCAACTTGTACTGCTTTACTACCGGAAGATCAAGTTGTTCCAGCTCCCATGGTTCCAAAACCTGTTTTACAGGCTCATCCATGGCACCATCTTCGATCTGTTTGCTCTGTTCCAGCTCCAATGTCTTCAGAACCCGTTTTACAGAATCATCCGCTACGCTATCTTCGGCCTTTTTACCAATAGTGCTGCCGTAGAGCCTTTTGACCGATTCCCTCCAAAGTTCACCAGGTAAGATTACAGTTGTCCCTGACAGCTCTTCAGTAGTTAATGCGGATTTTATAGCCTTCTCCAGTCGTCTTTTTCCATTTTTACCATATTTTTTCCTGTAAAAAGCTTCAAGCTGCTGGTAATGTAATGTAACGGCATCCTTCTCTGTATCATGTGTTGTTGTCGCTGTCTGTGATCTATACCTATTAGGTGGTGAAACGTTACCCATATGCGGCACCTCCACTTGACAAACATAAACCTACGTTACAAGGCACTATTGGTCGTCTAAAACACTTTGTAACCTAGAAATCAATACAGCTGTAATATGTAGCGAAAATATGGGAAAGAATTCTTTAGCAGGTGACTATTTTTCGTTTCGTTATATAAACATTATGTAACTTACCGTATGCCCTTTCTTCCTATAATCTGCCATAGTTTTAGAAAAGATTCTCTATGTATTCTAACCAGTAAAGGGTCGTTTGTCCAAGAACCTATGTCTCGTCCCTCCCGTACATTATGGTCATCAGGTATCGCCTCGATAAAGATGATTTCGTTGCTATCCGTGCAAACATATTTTGGTAATGGAAGATTCGTAGTTTTAACTTTCACTGTTTCCTTAAGCTCTTTTAGTGCAGATTCGTTTTCAGGAGTGAGAGATGTAATAATCCGAACGTCCAAATTTCTTTCCACTGCTTTCTCAAAAACATCGAAATAGGACTTGTAAACCCTAATTATACCGTTAGCGCTGGTTACATTAAAAACAGAATCCTCCGCTTCATCAACCATCTTAACGATTTTCTTCCGAACATTTTCTCTTCCACGAACAATCCAGAATTCCCGCGTTTCGTAAGGCTCCTCCATGTAAACATATTTTGAAGACTCAAAGCTTAACGCAAGATTTTCTAAAACCTTACCACATCCTTCAGCATCTTCAGCAAACCTCTCTACAAGGGGAAGTAACACTTTGTTCGGCGACACCGCTGAGTAGCGTTCAGGTTTAGTTGGAATAACCTTAAGGAAGCCCTTCCTCTTCAAGCTCTTGATTGATCCATACGTTTTAGGTCTAGGTATCTTTCCTAGGAAGCTGATTTCACTGGCGGTTCGTTGACCCATCTTCACCAGAACAGTATAGATACGAGCCTCATACTCCGTTAAGCCAAGTTTCATCAGATAGGTTTTGGCGTACTCTTCCTCTACCACCATAAGGCATCGAAAAAGAGTTAGTCGAATTGAATTAAAAGAGTTTACTCATCGTCATATATCTGTCTAGAAATTAAGTAATGTGGAACTATCTAAAGATACTCTCCTTTGGAAAGACTTCGATCCCTTTCTCTGTTATCCTATAAGGTTTAGGTTGTAGGTCTATCGCCACCTCTCTCATCTTTCCCACTTGGATAACCCTCACACTCGCCCTTTCAATCGAAAGTGTTTGAAGCGTTATGACTCCATGGGTTATGTACTCTTCAAGCTCCACGTTTCTCTCAATACCTAACCGTTGCAGTTCAGTTGTTACGAGAACCGTGGCATCCGTCATCACGAGTGCTTCGATTAGATCGAGAATAGCTGTTCTCCGTTTGAAGGTATCGGGATATTGAAGGGTTAACGAGGTGAGAGGGTCAATCGCTATTCGTTTCGCATTAATCATATCTGCACTGGTTTTAATCCTTTCAATCAAGCTATCGATCGAGAAGTCACTTCTCCCTACCCTTATCCTACCGATCTTCACTTCTTCCGGCATATGTCGGATGGGCGACGCGTCAAGGAAGATAAATTTTTTCTGCTTTTCCAGTTGTTGAAAGTCAAATCCAAAATGGGCCATTTCCCGGTAGAAGTGATGCTTTGCCTCCTCCAAACTTACAAATATGCCATTTTCACCATATTTTGTGATGCCGTTAAACAGAAACTGAGCTGACATTATTGTTTTACCTGTTCCCGGCCCCCCTATAACCAGAATTATCCTCCCGCTGGGGAGGCCGCCTCCTAAAAGCTCAACTAAGCCAAGTATTCCTGTAGGGGTCTTCCTAGGTGCGTGCATGTGTATCTCCCTAAGTTTATTCATGTAAAGTATTTTTAACCTTACTGTCAAGTGTTGGGTTTTCTTATAATAATACTTCCATTCGGATTTTCAATCTCCCCATTTCCGGATTAACTGCTCTTCTTTCCACGTTTAAGGTCTTTTTAAAATCCACGCTCAAAACTGAAAAGTCAAGGACTCAATTTCCTTACTTTTATGGTTATGAAAAATATGTATCGCTTTTAAGAAGATAAGTATCTTCACCTAAAAATCGTTACCTAACGTGAATCTTCTGAGTTACAAGCAGTTTTAATTCTTTCAAGTGTAATCCTCTTGAGACGACGCAACAGAATGCTCCTAAAAAAAGTATTTAGTGTGCTTTTGGAAAATCGGAGAGGTATAAGCACAGTCGCAGCTAATGTTCTAATGATCGCCCTAGTTGTGAGCTTCCGCACATCAGTTTGGGTTAACCAAAGACTTCTGATTCGTTACTTTAAGTCTTAGCGGTTGAGTGCACTCATGAATAAAAAACTTAGCCTATTGAGGGATAGAAAAGCTGTATCTCAGGTAGTAAGCAGTTTGCTGATCCTTGCGATAGTTACAACGTTGTGCGTAACGGTTTATGGTTGGGCTGTCTCTACAGTTGGTGATTCTCAAGATAACTTCAATTTTATTTATGAGCACAGGAAAAACGCCATAAAAGAACGTTTCACCTTGGAGTACGTGTTTTTCACTGATACTGATGGCAACCCAGGTGACCATAAAAATGTTACCATCTACGTTAGAAATGTTGGGAATACTGACCTAACTATTAGCGATGTAGATCTAAATGGAACACTTTCTCCAACGGTTAACCCAACTTTGCCTCAAACGTTACCTTCAAACCAAGTGATTAAGCTGAGCGTCACCCTTGCCACCTCTTGGAACTCTAATAGCACCACTCATATAGCTGTCACCTCAGAAAGGGGAAACCTAATTCAAGGCTACTGGGAGGCACCCTAGCAGCGGTGAGGGAAATGAGAAAAGACCTTTGGAGGAATAAAAGAGGCTTAAGCACCGTCGTCGGTTCGGTCTTCATCGTGCTGATAATAATGCTTGGAATGAACTCCTTCATGTGGCAAATGTTGCAACACAACGATTACCAGATGGCCGCAGCCGAGGTTAACTCATCCGACCAAGAAAGAGTTTGTGAAGACTTAGCTTTCCAATACCCAGGCGTTACCGGTCTAAACGGCACAGGCCCTTACCTATTCAAGATATTAGTTAACAATAACTGTCCTCTAGACATCCAAACAGTCAGAATCTACATATATGATAAGACCAACTCCACATTAACTATCCTTGACCCGAAGACTCCAAGTTCGACTTATGGATTTGAAAATGGATATATAAGATCAGCTAAGTTCAACCATGAGATTCAAGTTTATTCGCCCATTGAGCCTGATGACGAGAATGAATACGAGCTTAGGCTCGTCACCGAACGAGGCCGACTTTTCACAACTCTTTACCCGATGCCCCTAACAAACGTGTTCGCAAATGTTCAGCAGTCTCAGGTTGTTTACTCCGCCAACTCTCTGAAGGTGGGGTTTGATAATAGTTCCGATTGGTGGCCCCCCTATGCCTCAGCTGCCAATGTTACATCGGGCAAGTTATATATGCGGGCTGTTTTTGGAAACTCGGGAACTTCCCCAATAGTTCTGAGCACCGATTCAGTCCTGCTTTCGCAGATAAGTGATGCAACAGCGAATGACAAAGTCTATTATATAGGTGGGCATCTGATAGACCCTGCAACTAAAGAAGGGTGGCCCGGTAGCCTAACGGTAGAACCTGGTACCACCGGATACCTATACTTCCACATCGACTCTTGGAATATTCCCAGTGGCGATGTAATGGTTTTCACAGGCTCAGCTGGATTGGTCGGCACTAAGGACGGAGAGTTCTGGTCAGGGGCCATTCTGATGGATGCATTCAAAATTACCGGCTGATAGTAAAGTAAAAATAAACTACTGGTCTGTTACTGTTGTTTCCCTCAAACTTACGTCGACCTTTAGAAAGTCGGCAAATTCTTCAAGAGTTCCTTCCATGTTGGAAGGAAGGTATTTCGTTCTAGTATATGCATTGGCAGAATCAGGGATCTGACCCTTGCATGGACGGCAGACCATAGTTGCGTATGATTTTGGATTTTTTCGCGGCTGAGGGCTGGTGCAAACTGTGGGGCAAAGCGAGTTGCTCTAGGGCAATTTTTCCCCCGGTCCGAGACACTAAAGTCTAGAAATCAGAAGATTATAGCATTGCTCGGAATGAGTGCCGCTAAAGGGGGTTGGTACGCCATCAACTACGGTTTAGACGCCTACTACTTCCGCCTTGTTGATATCCAAGACAAGTCTGTCGCCGACCTTTACATTAAGCTCCTCATACTCATTCAGCCCCAGCTTTATCACTGTGGCAAATCCACCAGCCAACTGCGTTGTTAGCGTGCGGCCGAGATTTCTAAAGACTTCATCCATAGACCTGAAGCTCGCTGCCTGAGAGCCAAACGGAGACTGTGGGCGCTCCCTCATATCCTTTGGGTCTCTCAGAGAGACAAGTACATATGGGGCACCATCTGGCGCGGCTGTTATCTCACTGACCACATACTCCTTCTTCAATCTAGCGGCACCTAGAAGTAGGTGTAAAATACCATGTGTAATAAAGCTTAAGCTGCGGAATTTTATTTCGGTGGGTTGAAAGAAAAATTCTTATTGGGTTCCTCCCCTGAGGAAGAATTTGAGCTTTATTCTACTTATGTTCTTGAAGGCGACTGTAGCATTTGGCATGATAATATTTCTTATTAATAAAGCCAACCTTCACTTCCTCACCAGGCTTGATACGTCCTCCACACTTCGCACATTTGATCACTGGCCGCCTGTTAAGTTCAACGCTTTTCCATCTAGGCACCAGCTACACCACCTTATTCCTAACGAAGAGCCTGATTTTAATTTTGCTGTAAGAACTAGAGAAGTCTAGCCAGCGCTGACCTAAAAATTGGGCTCGTTCACAGATCTGAAATCCACCCTTAAAGGAAATAGATTAAAACGTTAAAAACAGGTCTCTCCTTAGTATGGAGCGGTTGGGCAGATGGGGTTAACGATCGCTGAGAAGATACTTTCAGATCATGTAGGCAAAGACATGGCTGCAGGGGAGATCGTGGTCTCCAAGGTGGATGTAACCATGGCACACGACGCCAGCGGTCCCCTAGTCATCACTCAGCTTAGGAAAGCAGGCATGGAGAGAGCGGCCAATCCTGAGAGAACCATTCTCTTTCTCGACCACGCGTCTCCAAGCCCCCGGCTTGAGCTCTCAAACGCTCATATGATGTTGAGGGAGTTCGCAGCGAAGACTGGTTCGCAGCTTATGGACGTAGGTGACGGCATATGCCATCAGGTTCTATGTGAACGGTTTGTAAAGCCTGGAGATGTCTTTGTGGGGGGAGATTCTCACTCCACTACAGCAGGAGCCTTGGCAGCCTTCGCGACAGGTATGGGTTCAACAGATGTCGCCGTAGCCATCGCCACTGGGAAGACATGGTTCAGGGTTCCGGAGACTATTCTCTTCAAGGTTGAGGGGGACCTTCCGAAAGGTGTCTACGCCAAGGATCTTATCCTCCGTGTAATCGGCACGATGGGAGTTGATGGTGCAACCTACAAGTCTATGGAGTTCAGCGGCTCTACAATTGGAGGCATGGAGGTTGCAGACAGGATGACCCTGACTAACATGGTCGTAGAGGCTGGAGCTAAGGTCGGTGTAATTGCCTCGGATGAGAAGACGCGAAGGTACTTGAAGCTGTATGGGCGAGAGGGAGACTACAGGGAGATTAAGGCAGATGAAGATGCGGCCTACGATAAGACCGTGAAGATTGATGCTTCAGAGCTGAAGCCAACTATAGCCTTTCCCCACTTGGTTGATAATGTGCGAACAATTGATCACCCCGACTGCAGAAACGTCAGAATAGATCAGGTCTTTATAGGCAGCTGCACCAACGGCAGGATCGAAGACCTAAGGATAACTGCAAAGATACTTGAAGGCAAGAAGAGCCATCCGCAAACCCGGCTTATAGTAACCCCCGCATCCAGAGATATCTATAGACGAGCCTTGAAGGAGGGTCTTATAGCGATCTTCATCGATGCAGGCGCATCAGTCAACACGCCGGGTTGCGGCGCCTGCGGAGGCGTTCATCAGGGGGTTCTGGGAGACGGGGAGAGATGTCTCTCAACCTCGAATCGAAACTTTAGGGGAAGGATGGGAAACCCCAACGCCTATGTCTACCTAGCCTCTCCTGCAACTGCCGCGGCTACAGCCTTGAAAGGCAAGATTGCAGACCCACGGGAGGTGCTCTAATATGAGGTTGAAAGGTAGGGTATGGAAGTTCGGTGACAATATAAGCACTGACCACATAGTGCCGGGGAGGCTTATGCATCTGAGGTCAAACCTGCCGGAACTGGCTAAACATGTCCTAGAGGATGCAGACCCAGACTTCGCAAAGAAGGTAGCTGCCG
>DAOVDL010000041.1 GCA_030669485.1 Candidatus Bathyarchaeota archaeon | reverse complement strand
TGCAGAAAGGACTTGCATTCAACAGGTTGATAACGAACTGCCCGCGTTACTTTTTTCAAAATCAACAACGACATGTTTTTTACTTTTTTGTAGCATCATCTAGATAATTTTTTATATCAACGTCATATTGGGCTGTTCTCGCGAAGGCTTTGACCGCCAGTTTTCTTTTAGTTTCAGGTTTTATTTCCCCACGGTTTTTCTCCAGCTCCTCAATAATTTGGTCATACTGATTTGGCTCAACGACGACAGCAACCCTGCCGTGTAAGAGGGCTGCTTTAGCTGCTGCTCTTATCATAGCTGGACCGCCGATGTCGATGTTCTCTATTGCTTTTCTAAACGCAGAGTCTTTGTCAGCAATTATTTTCTCAAAGGGGTATAGGTTTACTACGAGGAGATCAATGGGTAAAATGCCATGCTGGTTCATGTAGCTTTTATGGGTTCCTCGACTTGGGTTAAGTGTTAGGCCACCGTGAATTTTCGGGTGAAGCGTCTTCACTGAGCCGTCAGGACTTTCAGGAAATTTCGTGTAATCAGCCACTTCCATAACATGGAATCCAAGCTTCCTGATTTCTTGGGCGGTGCCGCCTGAAGAAATTATTTCGAAGCGATATTTAGCTAAAACTTTTATGAGCTTATCTAATCCAGCCTTATCTGAAACACTTATGAGCGCTCTCTTCACCAACATGCCTCACCTAGGAGTATAGCTTCAAGCCTATTTCTCTATGCTACCTACATCTCACATAGACTTTTATCAATGAGAGGTTTTGATGAGAATTTTTGGTGGGCCGGGAGAGATTCGAACTCTCGACCTTTCGGTCTCCATGAGGCTTAAACCTCCTATCAGCCGAACGCTCCAGCCAAGCTGAGCTACCGGCCCTCTCTAAATCCTAGAAAAAATGACCTAATTAAGATTACTGCCTCTGAAGTTATTCTTCTAAAGGACGTTCTCCTCTATCTCTGACCGCTTTATCTCCAACCTTCTCGGGGGCTTAAGGTCTCTCAGCTGTTCAGCTGCCTTCTCTAGGTGTTCCTCAAGGTACTCCTTGTAGCTATAGACCCGTATTGGCACTGCGAAGTGGATTCGAGGCTGAGAGACCACCAACGCTTCACCTACGTCAAGCATCTTCAACTCAACATCTGAATACTCAAGGTAAGGCGTGTTCTCCGCTAGATACTGGCGGTCATCCTTCAGATTTGTCTTCAAGATAATCTTGGTCCACAGCTCAGCGAAGACATCGCGGTTTATGCTTGAAGGCCTAGGCGTAACAGCGTTCAACCCAACCCTATACTTCCTGTAGGTCAACGCTATGTCGGAGAAGATTGTTCCCTTCTCTTCAAGAAACTTATGGGCCTCCTCCAACGTTATGAGAAGATAAGGCAGATGCTTCCATGCCTCATAATCGGTGCGCCAGAGATCCCGATAATATCTAACAACGCAGCCTGCTACCCATGTCACGATCTGCTTCTGAGTGCCCTCCCTTAACCCTGAGATGTCGACGAGAACACTTCGCCCTCCAGTCAATGCTCCAATAATATCTGCGGTGAAGTCGTGGTCAACGTCAGGGAACACCCTCTCATCGAGACTGCAGAGCTTCCTGAGCAGAGCTCCAGCTACATTCCTCTGTCCATCGGCTATGTTGAGAAGGCCGTTAACATCTTCATTCTCATATATCCCTATCGCCTTGGAGATCCAGTCCTCGGATCCAAGCTTACTCCTAAGCTTCAAGGCATAATGTTCCTGAGGCTGGGAGAAGTCGGGGAGAAGGAAGTAGAGCTTTTTGGGGCTGAGCCTCCTTAACCCGATCTGGATGGGGGCATAGGAAACTGGCTTCTCTGGGTTCTCCAACCCAAAGTATACAAGACCATCCTCAGCGAAGGGGCTGTCAGCTAAACCCTTTCCGATGGCCTTTCCGGTCAGCAGCTCTCCAGCAAAGTCGAAGATCAGACCTACAGCCCTCCCCCCAGTAGCGATCAACGCAGAGTTCAAGACCAACTCAGCGTTAGTCTTCCCTGACCCTATCTGACCAACTGTCGCCATCATCCTAGGGATGCATTCAACATCCAGACCTACCGTTCGCCGACCGTCAGAGAGCCCAGCCCTCAGGCAACCCAGCTTTAGATCTCCCTGAAGCTTCAGGACACTGTAATCTGCCTCTTCAAGCGGTTTGACAGCCCAGCCGTACTCAGGGTTTAGAGTAGGCGTCCGCACGTCCCCTGAACCCTCCCTCTCAAGGAAGAGAACTGATTCTACATACCGGTACTGTGAGTAGGGTCCCACTGTGCGCATCGAACCGCGTAAATCCTGAAGTTCATGAACCTCCTCAAGAGTTGAACGGCTTCCCGCGTTGGTTATCCGTGAGTAGAAAACCTTTGAACTCCTCCCATCGCCCGAGCAGATCTTCACTATCTGTCCGTAGCTGACCCTGCCTTCTTCCACTGTGACGAATGAAACTTGGTCACCGTGGCTCTCTCTAACCTTACCTAACTCGTTGCCCAAACCTTGTTACACCTCTACGCCCTCGAACATTTCGTAATCATGTTTCAAGCCTAGTAACTGCTTTCTGAAGTTCGATGTCTCAGCCTCTTTCTCAAGGAAGTGTAGAAGACCTTCCTCATCAAGCCGCATGTGAAGCTGCTCTAGATACTCCACAAGTTTTGCCTCCGGAATGCTTGTCAATTGGTGAGCCAGAAAGAGAGGGGCAGGGTAGCCATCGCACCGGGCATCCCGCGAGAGAGCTGCCAACTCTGAGACCGCGTCAATCATCCTCCCCCGATCTCCCTTATGCACCAAGTAGTCTATCACGTCACATTGGAAGACCCTTGAACGGGCGGGTGAGAGCTTGACACAGCTAACATCCCCATAGAGATCCTTCGTGCGCTTAGCCTCCCAGATGGGATGGTAAACCCAACATCTTCCAAGCCGCCCAGCGCCTTGAAGCTCTTCAGCTGAGATGCTGATGGCGGTGAGGAGATCTCTGCCATTTCCGTCGTGGAGGGAGGGTGAATTCTTCGGGATCATAAGAAGCTTGACCTCGCGGCTTCTACATGCCTCATATAGGCTTAGGGAGTAATTTCTCGCCCCACCGAAGAATGCGGCACCATCCATGAGACAGAAGTCCGCCGCGTCCAGTTGGTCTATCTGCTCCGAGGCAACCTTGCTCTCGTACTCCCTCAACTTAGACCATATCTTGAAGGGCCTCTGCTGAGTTGGCGCGATAGTGGCAAAGAAGTGATCCTCGTATCCCTCCTCAGCGGCAGACCAAAGCCCATTTGACTCCTCAACTATGACGTAGGCACAGCGGCTAACTCCCAGACGCCAGTGGTTCGCCCTCATAAGAGGGTAGGATGAAGCATCCACTGAGAGAAACCTTGCATCAGGCTCCTTAGGCTCAACTTCATAGAAAGAGTTAGGATCAACCTCCCTGAGGATATAGGACCCCTCGTGGGAAGATGAAGACTGCGGCTGGCTACCCTTCTCCTTATATTTTCTTAGCTCGTCGATACAGATATCTATGTCTGTTTCCATTGGCTTCTCTTCCACGAAGGCTAGTTAATTTTTCCTGCCAGCATTTACTCATCCTTCTATTGAGAAGAAGGCTATTTAAGCCAGAGAGATTGGTGAAAATATTCAGGCCAAACCTTTTCTCTTAAGAAGACTACCCATACAGTATGGAGATCTACTTCATCGGAACGGGTGGAGGGAGGTTCGCTACCATAACCCAGCGTCGCAGAACAGGCGGCATCAGGTTGATAGCTGGAAAAGTGAACGCTCACCTCGACCCTGGACCTGGCGCCCTAGTCTACTCGCATCAGTTAGGTTTGGATCCAAGGAAGCTGAACCTTATCCTTGTCTCCCACGCCCATCCAGACCACTATAACGATGCAGAGGTTATGATAGAGGCTATGACAGCAGGCTCCCTCAAGCGCAGAGGTACCCTCATCTGCTCTAGAAGCGTAACTAGCGGTAACGATGCCTGCGACCCTGCGATCTCAGGATATCACCGAGGCGTAACGGGTGAGACCGTGGAACTTAGAGAGGGGGAGAAGCATAGAGCGGTGGGTGTAGAGGTTATTGCTATGAAAGCAGTCCACTCGGACCCCGAAACGGTGGGTTTCAGGTTCGCCTTCCCTACAGGCGAAACTGTGGGCTACACCTCAGACACCGAGTACTTTGAAGGGGTGGCCAAGGAGTGCGCAGGTGTGGATCTACTCATCATCTGCACCCTCAGGCCGAGGGGAAGACGCATCAAATGGCATTTATCCACAGATGATGCCCTGCGGATCGTTCAAGATGTCAGACCGAAGAGAGCGGCCCTGACACACTTCGGGATGAAAGTGATAACTGTTACGGAGGCGAAGGCTGAGGCGAAATACATAGAGCAGGAAACAGGTGTCCCCACCATTGCAGCTGAAGATGGAATGAAACTTAAGGTAGAGAAAGGCACCGAGAGACTGACTTAATTCCTCTCAGGCAGTGAACAGAGAACTGACAGACAGATACGTGTTTTACTCTGGAGGAGTGACACGGATCGTGGACGCTTCAGAGAGTTCATTGTGAAGGCTTGAGAGCTGTATGTTTATGGCTTCTTGGAGGGAATCTTCCAGACGAAGGAATTCATTCCAGAGCTGCTGAATATTTTGCTTCATCTTCAACCAGGTAACTCTAAGGTGCAATTGGGCATATAAGCGAGAAAGGGCGGTGAAAGTAAACCCTCACTAAGGTATAAATCCAATACATAACGGCTGAATTTCGGTCAAGCTGCACCTCAGCCACTCAACCATATGCCTAAAAACGTGGCACTTAACTAAAAGAGTGAAAATGCTGTTAGGGGAATCGTTATGGAAAGGGTAAAGGCGGGAAACTTTAAGGTTAGCCTGTTAAGCGACGGCTTCTTCAAGCTTGACGGGGGCGCCATGTTTGGGATAGTGCCAAAAACTCTCTGGAGTAAAACAAACCCCGCTGACGAGAACAACAGAATAACCCTCGCCCTCAGATCAATGCTCATAGAAGTCAAAGGTAAGATTATTCTAGTCAACACCGGCATAGGAAATAAACTTGAAAATGACCGATTTCTATGTGTCGACCACAGAGAATCAGACCTGATGAGCGAGCTTAAAGAAGCCGACTTGAAGCCAAGAGATATAGATATCGTCATTCTGACACACCTCCACCTAGACCACGCAGGCTGGAACACGGTGATCGAGGACGGAAGCCTTGTTCCAACCTTCCCCAGAGCAGAGTACATAGTTCAGAAGGGAGAATGGGCGGCTGCTACAAACCCAGATGAACGAAGCAGAGACAGCTATAGAGAAGAAGACTATATTCCTCTGAAGGAACACGGACAGCTCAGCCTCATTGAGGGAGACCAAGAGATCGCCAAAGGAATCAAAGTTCACGTAACAGGCGGCCATACGAAGCACCACCAGATAGTTCTCGCTGAGAGCAATATGGAGAAGACTGTCTTCTGGAGTGATATAATACCGACTGCAACCCATCTGAGATCCCGCTACATAATGGGTTATGACCTCTACCCCTTGGACACCCTCAGAGTGAAAAAGAGGCTGATAGCCCAAGCAGTAGAAGAAGGATGGCTATGCATCTGGGAACACGACCCCACCCTCTCAAAAGGATACTTGATGCTGGAAGGAGATAAAGTGAAGGTGAAAACAGGCAGCCGTTAACATTGATTTTAGTGAAAAGGGGACGGCTGGTGGCTTCTAAAGGCTCATGTCTAGTCTTTGCAGGTCTTCTGGGGACGTATTGAACGGC
>DAOVDL010000034.1 GCA_030669485.1 Candidatus Bathyarchaeota archaeon | reverse complement strand
TTATAAAAAAGTTTATTTTTTGGGTTTAGAGATTTCGAATAATTGTTTCTCAGGCATAGCGGCCATTTTGTAAGCCAGTTTCTCCATTTCTCGCACCCCAAGATTTTTCGCTAAATCCTTCCTTAGATATGTCAGTACATCAGGGCGCAATTTCACCGTTAAACCGTTTCTTTCTTTAACTTTGAACTTTGAGTAAATCGATCTGGATTTTTTAATGTTGAGCCTTTTGTTCCCAACAGTGCAACTGGTCGTTATTTGTACGCCGTCGATTATGCAGGATATGGGTGTCCTGTAGGGTAAACATACATCGGCTCTCAGTTCAGCGGCCCCCTTTTCAACTCCAAGCTCTCTAAGTCCTACCCAACCCATTCGCATTCCTAATACAAGAAAAGGCCCTAAATGGCTGTGAAGGTCTTTAGCCAGATTTAGGACATTCATCATTTCATCTGAGATCTTGTATTTTTCTGAGGTTCCCATCACTTCTTTCTCCTAGCAACCATCACCACTGCCTCCACAACGACTACTATGCCCAAAACTGCGGCGATAACTTGGCAGATCAACATGCTGTTCTGAAGATCCGCTATCTCTGATTTAAGCTCCATTAGATTTTGATATTCGTCAATGCCGCTGAGAACTTGATTGACATTATACTTCATGTCCGCAAGGCTACTCTTCTCTTTACACAGTAATTAAATGTCACTATTATCCAAATAAATATTATTTTAGATCAGATAGCCCTTCTCAAGTTTCAGACAAATCGATCACGGGAACTCTTAAGACTTGTTGGATTGATATAGGTAGAGTAGGTGTCAAGGTTGAAAATAGCGGTTAAGACGGGGGGTTTCCTCTTTCCCTCAAAGCTTAATGCAACTAAAATTCAGCAGTACGTCAAGACGCTTAGAAAGCTGGCTGAAAAGGGAGACCACCTATTGGTTGTGACTGGGGGTGGGGAGAATGCACGGCGGTACATCAACGTAGCTCGAAAGGCTGGAGTAGACGAGTCTACCTGCGACCAGATCGGTATCGAGATCTCCAGGCTCAACGCTTACCTCCTGATCTCACTGCTCGGGAACTCGGCTTACTCAGCTCTACCAACCACTATTAGAGATGTCAAAAGGCTCTTTCAATCTGGCAAGATAGTTGTGATGGGCGGCCTAACTCCCGGCCACTCAACTACAGCAGTAGGGGCGATAGCTGCGGAGGCTATCAAGGCTGACCGCTACATCATATCCAGTGATGTCGATGGAATTTACACTACTGACCCTAAACTCCATCGGAACGCCAAGAAACTTGAAGAAGTTACAACAACCCAGATTCTTAAGATGATCGCTAACAAGCAACTCTGGGCTGGCAGCTACCAACTTGACTTTGTTGCCCTGAAGATCATTGAGAGGTCACGGATCCCCACCTACTTCATAGACGGCAGGAATACCTCAAGCCTATTGAGGGTGGTTGGTGGGGAGAAGATTGGCACCTACATCTATGTGGCTTAGGAGGCAGTAAGATGCGGCTGGAGCGGCTTTTCGGCAGCAAGGTTCAGACGAGGTTGTTGCAGTATTTTCTTGCGAACCCTACCAAAGTTTTCAACCAAGCGGGGCTCGCCCGTTTTCTCGACTGCTCCCCCTCATCAGTCGCTAGACTCATAGCACCCCTTGTTGAAGAGGGTATCCTATCCTATGAGCAACTCTCAGGGCAGATGAAGATCATAGCGCTAAACACAGAGTCGAAGAAGGTTCAAGCCCTTATGGATTTCTATGAGAAGGTGAGATCCCTCTGAAGAAGTCGTATAGATTTAAGTTATAGTTGCGTTGGATATGTTCAGGGAACTGATCCCTCTTACCTAAGGAGTTGGAGGAGTCTCACTGCTATGATGAACAGATAAGCCGCACATGAGGCTTGAATAGGTCAGTGAGGAAACCTACCCAAACCTCCAACTCGGGTAGAAATGCAGATCGATGGAAAGCCAGAAAAGTTTCCATATTTTTCTACCTCTTTTTAAGGTTTCATATTTCCCACCAAACATGAGCGTGGCAGTGACCTGTGGGATGCGCCCAGGCTTTGTAGGGAGAACCGGTATAAGGAAATTCACAGATAATCTCCGTTGGGACTCCATTTATCTTTCCTTCCCAAGAAAGCCCTTGCTCAGTCTCTTCAAAATGGTCATCGATAAAATCTAATTCCATAGGTCTTATCAGCCATTCAAAGGTAGCATAATATCTATTCCCAGTTTTTGATATTGCACCGTAAACTTCATCAGTCAAGATAGTTGAATTTTCTTCTGAATTAAACTCAACCCTAAGATTAACTGCTTCTTTTCCATAAGTTGATACGCTGGAAACAAATTTATCTATACAATTGAAGCTGAATTCATCTTTGTTTTCTAAAATCCTCAAGAAATCTTCCTCAGTCCAGAAAGATTCTTCTCGGTAGTAAACGGTCGCTCCCTGTACTTCTGTTTTTATAGTACTTTTTATCTTCTTTATTTCCTCTAATTTTGGAAATTTAGTTTTAGTAATTGTTTTTGTTTCCGTGCGGATTATAGTCGGCTTGGGGGCTATAGCAACACCAGCAACATAGCCCCCAGCACCAGCAGCAACACCACAAATAATCCCAGTGACTATATACTTCAAGAAACTCCTTCTACCCTTCTTCACTTCTTTACTCAAGATCACTTCCCAAGCTTCTTCTATCATTATATCTTAAACTGAATATTTTCACTTCACTTTCTCCTGAATATAGTAGTATTCACCTATTTCTTTCTGATGGCGATCCATTCTTGACCCCCCTTTATTCACCCGAGGTCTGCCAGTGGAGGGGTCTCTCCTGAAGGTTAGCTTTACCTCCTTTAGGAAAAAGTTCATTCCCTCTCTCAGCCCCATGGGCTCCGAGGTCTTCCCCAGCCTCCCCGGCTCTCCAGAGAAGGGCATCAGCCTGTCGGCAATAAAGTCTTGAACCGAGACATCGTGCTCCACAACAATCGCTGCGGCTTCAAGGCTCTCGACGTTCCGTCTGATTATTTTAGCTACTACAAGTCTCTCCTCTACGTCTAGAAAGGCACTGGGCTCATCGATTAGGTAGAGCTTAGCCTTCTGAGAGAGACATGAAGCTACCGCTGCCTTCTGAGCCTCGCCGCCACTGAGCTCGTTAACTTTGCGGTCTAGAAGTTTCTCGAGGTGAAGAGGTGCGATTACTTCGGATCTGTAGCGACTGGTTTCATACTCATCCCCAGCACTCTCCCTCAGTAACCCATCAACAGTGCCATCATAGTCGGTCTGGATGTATTGAGGCTTGTAGCTTATCGGAAGCCTCTCCGGTAGTTTCAGCCCTCCTTCAGAGGGCTTTTCCATACCTGAAATCATCTTGATGAATGTTGTCTTGCCAATGCCGTTGGGTCCTAGAACGCCGATGACCTCACCTTTATAGATGACGCCAGCTGCAACCTCAAGCTTGAAACCTTTGAAGGATTGCCTAAGATCCCCCCACTCGTAGAGCTTCTCATCTGAATGCCAACTAGGCGTCGGCGGCTTGACGTGGAACTTTATAGGTTGATTCCTGAACCGCATGTTGTCCTCGGGGAGGTATCCGTCTAGATATATGTTAATGCCAGTGCGGACGCTATAGGGATGCGAGACTATGCCATAGACTGCTGGTTCACCGTAGATGACACAGACTTTATCTGAAAGGTAGTCAAGCATAGCTATATCATGCTCAGCCACTAGAACCGTCTTTTCATCCTCAACAAGGCTCCTTATGGCTCTGGCTGCGTTCATCCTTTGTCTCACGTCCAAGTAGCTGGAGGGTTCGTCGAAAATGTAGACATCTGCCTGCCGGCAGAGAGCGGCAGCTATAGCCATCCTCTGGCACTCTCCGCCTGAGAGAACTGAGGCTGACCGATCCAGAAGTTCCTCAAGCTCGAAGAGTTCAACCGCTCTCTCCATGATACCTCTCTCGTCAGCACGCTTCAGAACAGTAGCGACTTTGACATCCATCAACTGGGATATTTTGTCTATATACTGCGGCTTATGAACGACCTTCACATCGCCTCTTCGAACTTTTTCAAAGTAATCTTGAAGTAGAGAGCCTCGGAAGTGGCGGATAACCTCCTCCCAATCCGGCGGGTTGTCGAATAGGCCGAGGTTGGGCTTCGCTTCCCCCGCTAGAATCTTCAGTGCAGTAGTTTTACCCGTACCGTTCTTTCCAACAAGCCCCATAACACTTGATGGAGCGGGAACAGGAAGCCTGAAGAGTTTGAAGGTGTTCTCACCGAATCGGTGGCTGCACTCCGTCTCCAACTCACTGGGGAGATTGACTATCGCTAAAGCATCGAAGGGGCATTTCTTTATACAGATGCCGCATCCTGTGCAGAGAGCCTCCACTATAACGGGTTTCTCTCCACCTCCCTCAAACCTGATGGCGTAGACCTTACTCCTAACCATGGGGCAGAATCGATAGCACATCCTGTCACAGTCTTTGGGTCGACATTTATCTTGGTCGAGAACAGCCACTCTCATAGGGAAACCCTCTGGAACAACTTGGAGAGAAAGATCCTTTAGGGTTTAAAAGATTTCCTGATAACCAATTTTCAGCCACCCTTAAATCAGATTGTTTCTCAGAGATTTCATGTTAAAGATGCCTCAAGCCAAGGTCACCTTGTTAACAATTATCCTAGTGGTCATCTTCCTTGGTGCTGTGTACGCTCATGCAACCTTCCTTCAGCCCCCTTCAACGCCTTCCACCCCTACGCCAACAATCACACCGACGAAAACAGATCAACCTACTCAAGAGAAGCAGCCTCCAAAAGAGAGCGAGGTGTATAGGGATGAAGATAAACAGGCCGTCATAAGCTATGACGATGTATTGGTCGTAGTCAACATCAACAGCAATATCTCAATGGATGTCGGGCAATACTTTGCCTCCCAGCGAGGCATCCCAAGCATAAACCTTGCTCACATCTCTGCCCCAGCCACCGAGGAGATAACCTTCACAGAGTTCAACGAAACGGTGAGAAAGCCGGTGGAGCGGCACCTCATTGAAAACAACTTGACTGATAGCATAAACTACATAGTCACCACGAAAGGTGTCCCCCTTAAGGTCAGGGGCGAGGGTGAAGGTACTAAAGCGCGGAGCGCCAGCGTTGACAGTGAGCTTGCCCTGATCCTAGGCGCAGATCAAAGTGAGATAGGGAACGTTGGATCAGTTCGAAATCGCTACTTCGCAGAGAAGGAGCACTTTTCCCACATCAAGCACAGCCAACTGAAGGGTCACCCCAGCTACCTGGTCACAAGACTCACAGGGTATAACTTCACCGACATAAAGAGCCTCATAGACAATGCAGCCCTAGCCGTAGGCACAGCTCCAGACGGGGTCTTCATAATTGACGTTGACCCTGAGCATGGCTACAAGCCCCAAGGAGCAGGATTAGGGAACCGCTGGATGCAGAGTGCCTACCAGCTCCTCAAGGGAAGAGACTTCACCGTTAACTTCGATAACACCACAACTTTCATTCTCAATCAGAAAGGTGTGATGGGATACGTCAGCTGGGGAAGCAACGACCACAACTGCACCCTACCCAGTGACCAGTGGAACCACACCTTCAAACCAGGCGCCATCGCAGAGCTCTATGTCTCAACTAGCGCATACACGTTCACAACTGGATCTACCTACTGGCAGTCCCTTATAGCAGACCTCATCCACGACGGAGTTACTGGTGTGAAGGGCTATGTCAACGAACCCTACTTGGAATCCGTCGCACACCCCAACATCCTTTTCGATCGCTACACAACAGGCTTCAACCTTGCCGAGAGCTACTACATGGCCTCCCTCCAATGTCTATCTTGGCAAGACTGCATTATAGGAGATCCAAAGACATCTCCCTACCAAGATGTGGAGACCAAGTGAAGTGTAGAAGCGTGAAGTTCTAGAAGCCCTTTATATTATGCACCTCAGCTATGGAATTAAAGAGGCAGAGCCTAATTGAATCCCGAGGAGCTGAAGCCCAAGTTCCTAGGCGCCCTAATAGGCACAGCAGTCGGCGATGCACTTGGCATGCCTGTAGAAGGTTGGAGCTACGAGGAGATTGAGGCTGAGTATGGTGAGTTACGCGAGATGTATGATGGGCGCCTTCCTGCTGGCCACTACACTGATGACACCGAGATGATGATCGGTGTCGCTGAATCTCTCGCAGCCAAAAAAGGTTTTAACGGTGAAGATATGGCTCAAAGATTCATCGATAATTATGATCCCTGTAGAGGGTATGGACCTGGACCGCCAAATGTTTTCAAGAAGATCTTGAGGGGAGAACCTTGGAACAGAGCGAGCGTAGCACTCTTCGGCGTTGGCTCTTACGGTAACGGTGGAGCTATGCGGATAGCTCCAATAGGTCTTCTCTACGAGAGACCAGATGAGGTAAGTAGAGTGGCCTCCCAGTCAACTCAGATAACACATGCCCACAAGCTGGGGAAAGAGGGAGCAGCCCTCCAAGCCTATGCCATCTCCCTAGCCGCTAGAACCGATCCCGCCTCTTCCCTCGATCCCAAGATCTTCCTAGCCAAACTGCAAGGCTTCGTGAATGATGATATCTACAGGGAGAAGTTGGAGAAGGTAGCCCTGCTGCTGGGAGATGCTGCATCGAAAAGCCGGGTCATAGAGGTTCTTGGTCACGGCATCGAAGCCTTTAACTCGGTTCCAACCGCTATCTATTCCTTCCTCTTCCATCCCCAAAGTTTCGAGGAAGCAGTTGTGTATGCAGTTGGGCTTGGCGGGGATACTGACACCTTGGGAGCTATGACAGGCGCCATCAGCGGCGCTTACCTTGGCGTTGAGGCTATCCCAGCCCGATGGGAAGAGCGGTTGGAGAACCGCAGCTACATAGAGAAGTTGGCTGAGAAGCTATGGAGCCTAAAATATGGTGAGAAGTGAGGATATGTTAGAGATAGATGGCGG
>DAOVDL010000023.1 GCA_030669485.1 Candidatus Bathyarchaeota archaeon | reverse complement strand
TTTTTATCACTTTCCAGCTAAAGCTGTTGAGGTCTCGTTGCGAAGTTTCACGATATAGCTATGAGGCCCGCCTCTCTCATATTCACAGGTTATGGGGCCGGATGGCTTGAGTTCTCCGAAGAGGTAGTCTATAGCTCCGGGGAGTGAGAGATCAGGATCTTTCTCCACAAAGCAGGTCACTTGGAAGGTTTCAGCGTTCTCAGAGATATAGAAGTGGACTTCCTCAACGTTTTTTTCACTCTTTCCAACTAAGAAGAGGTTAAAGGTTGCCTCATTCGGGGTGATAGCTCCGTATGAAGTTTGGGTCTCTTCCGAGATGGTTGCGTTACATAGGATTGCATGGAGATTTATATGAACACCACTTCTTCCTATGTTCTGAACTGTCAACTTTATACTTCCCTTCTCCCCGTAGATTACTGGGGGGCAAACCGTTCCACACTCAACAATGGGGTGTATCCCATAACTGTAGAATAGGAAGGAACCTATTATCGCTATGGTGGCTGCGAGGATTATCATTCTATTACTCGTCAAACCCATCCCAACTGCACAGTATTCCGTCTTTGAATAAAGAGTTAACGTTAAACATTGATAATAAGGGCAGGTACAATAGTGATCTGAAACGTCATTGACCGCTTGATAGGTGAATCCTTGGGCTATTTAGATGCTGAAAAGAGGCTTGGTTTTCCACTGGTGGAGCAACGGGAAGGCTCAGCTACCTTACTGGTTCCCAGAGCAGAAGACCCGGCCCACCGTTACATCCCTTCACGCTCAACAGTTTTCTACAACCCCAGAATGGCGTTTAACAGGGATTTTGCAGTTGCTTTTCTCAAGAGTTTAAGAAAGATGTTGGATAGGGATCTCGTCGTATGTGAGCCATTAGCCGGTTGCGGTATAAGAGCAATTAGATTTGCTGTAGAGGTAGAGGGCATCAAGCGGATAGTAGTCAACGACATTAACCCTAAAGCAGCGGAACTGATCCGTTTGAACGCAGTGAGAGCGGGAGTTGCTGGTAAGGTGGAGGTTCATAATTCTGAGGCCAATGTTTTCTTAAGCCGATTCACTAAGCCGGGTAACAGAGTGGACTACATAGATGTTGACCCATTTGGTTCTCCTTCGCATTACATCGAGGCAAGTCTTATGGCTATGAGGAGTAATGGTGTCTTAGCGCTCACGGCTACAGATATGGCTCCTTTGTGCGGGGTTCACTCTAAAGCCTGTGTGAGACGCTACGGCGTAAAGCCACTGCGGGTTGAGTACTGTCATGAGTTGGCAGTCAGAATTATAATAGGTCGAACAGTCTTGGCAGCTGTGAGGCGGGATCTTGCTGTAAAGCCTCTTCTATGCCACTCTACAGATCATTACATCCGAGTTTACCTTCAGATAGGAAGAGGAGCAAGAAACGCAGACCTCACTTTGGGCAATATGGGCTACATTATACAGTGCTTCAATTGTCTTCACCGTTCACTCGTCATAAGGCTGTTCCCCCGGCTTGAGAGTTGCTGTGAGGAGTGTGGATCAGTAACAGATTTCGCAGGACCGCTGTGGCTGGGAAACCTCTGGGACGGTGAAGTCTTAAGCAGAGTAGCTTCTGAGGCGGATGACCGAAGCTTAAGTGAGAGGCAGCGTATAGTGGCAACGCTTGAGAAGATTCAAGGTGAAGTGAACTTGCCGCCAACCTATTTCGTCCTCAGCCATTTCTGCGACCGCTTCAACCTCCAAGTGCCCAAGTTCTCAAATTTCATTCGGCATGTGAAGGATGAGGGATATACAATATCCACAACACACTTCCACCCTCATGGAATAAAAACAGATGCCCCGGCTAGAGTTCTAAGGGGGATTCTTGAAGAGCTCAATCCACCGTCTAAGGCTTGATTTTTTGAAGCTTTTTTGATAGGATATAGTGTTCCGCACTTCGAGATCTGCTGGCTTGAGGTTTAATAACTCTTACTTCAGAGAAGTGTTGTTTCACTTGGGAAAGGAACTTTTTAAGGAGCGGACCGTCGAAGACCTTGACGAAGTAATTACCATTCTCGTGCAGTGTGGATCTTGCGATAGAAAGTGTTGAGCCTGCAAGATCTATCTGTCTGGTGTGGTCTACCTCCCAGACACCTGAAATGTTAGGTGAAGCATCTGAGAGAACTACATCTACTTTGTGACCTATGGCATCCAAAACTCTTTGAGACATTTCAGTGTCTGATATGTTGGATTTCATGAAATGTATATTCGGTTTCTTCAAGAGCTCTATAGGTTTTATGTCAACTCCGAGCACATATCCATTCGGTCCAACAAGTTGGCCTGCAACTTGAAGCCATCCCCCTGGTGCGCATCCTAAATCTAGAACGGTGGCACCCCGCTTTATGAAGTGATATCGCTGGTTGGCTTGAAGAAGTTTATATGCAGCTCTGCTCCTGTAGCCCTCAAGTTTAGCCTGTCTGTAAAAATAGTCTCTTCGATGCTCTGTTTCCCATCTTCCAACCAAAAGGATTAACCTTTTCTGGGTTGCTTTGATTCAGCCGTGTTAAGGGATATCCACTCCAATAATCTTTCACATGTAATGGGAGATAGGTCACTGCCAAGACCGCATTTCTCCTGATCCGGACAGAAGGCACAGGGCAGATCTATGATGGAGTTAATGCTCATAGCGCTCTTCTTTGCCACTAACCGGTATGTCCACTTCCCATTATGAAGTTCACGACATCTATTGACAAGATCGGATCGCTCAAGCTTGGAGGATATTCTAGAACCTTCTCTGCTAGTGGCATTGATCTTCTTCCATAATTGACTCTGTAAGATTCCTTTTTCTCCTGCAGCTTTAATGATTTGCAGTACCTTATACTCCAAGTCCGTGTGTTTTCTTACCATTTAAATTCTGTCTGCCTCTACTTATAATAGTTCCATCGGATCTATAAAATGTTAAGAAGACGACTATGCTTTATATGAGTTATCTATGGAGTCACTGTTATCTAAAGGTTTAGAGATTGGAGAAAGGGTTTGCTTATGACGAAGGTGGGCGTTGGCGTAATAGGTGTAGGTGGGTGGGGTAAGAACCATGTTAGGGCATACAGTCAACTGCACAGGTACTGCTCTCTTCGAGCGATCTGCGATCTGGATCCTGAGAGGGCAAGAACCTACGGGAAGACCTACCAAGTGGACTGGTACACAGATGCCAAAGATTTGCTAGCGCGGGATGACATCAACGGTGTGAGCATATGCACCCCCTCCGCAACTCACTATGAGACCGCTCTAGAAGCTTTAAAATCTGGTAAGAACCTCCTAGTTGAAAAGCCTATAACCCTGAAACCCCATGAGGGCGCCACTATCTGCAGTGAGGCAACCAGAAGAGGGTTGAAGCTTACAGTTGGCTTCTTGGAGAGGTTCAACCCATGTGTACAGAGGTTAAGAGCCCTCATCAAGAAGGATGATCTCGGAGAGATCCATTACATGAGCGCTGGAAGGATCTCACCCAGTATACCAAGGGTTGAAGGGGTCGGAGTTCTCTTAGACTTAGCTATTCACGATATAGACATTATCCGCTATTTGTTAGGAGAAGATCCTATAGAGGTCTATGCTGAGGAGGGATTGTCGTCACATAAATATCGTTCACCCCACGAGGCCATCGACGTGGAGGTTGTACTCTCCTTTCCAAGCGGTATCGACGCGCACATAGTAGCTAGACGGCTCAAACCTACTTCCAAGCATATCAGGAAGATACAGCAACTGCATGTGGTGGGAACTGGGGGCTTTGCAGTGATATCTTACATCCCACAGATCCTTTGGAGGTTCAAAGCCACGGAGATCCGTCAACCCTTCTTGGATAATCGTGGCAATCCGCGCTTCCTAGGGGATCCATCTGTAGTGAGTACATACAAGCCCCCTAAATGGGAGGAACCTCTCAAACGTGAACTCCGCAGTTTCATTCAAGCAATAAGTCGAAACAGGCATCCCGAGCCCAGTGGAGAGGACGGCTTGAGAGCCTTAGAGATCGCGGATACCGCTATGGAGTCCATTCGATCCGGGGGTCCTAAGCGCGTGAAGTATATACCGCTGTGAGTGTGAGGAAATGAGTTCCCGCTCCCTTGTAGTTGGAGTGGATGAAGCTGGGCGAGGCTCAGTTATAGGGCCGCTGGTTATAGCTGGGGTCTCACTACCAGTGGATCGGGTTCGGGAACTGAAGGATATTGGTGTAAAGGACTCGAAGCTTCTTACACCCAAGCAGAGGTTGAAGTTGGCGGGTGAGATAGAAGGAGTTGCTACGGCAGTAAGCTACGGGGAGATAAGCGTAGCTGAAATAGATCGGGCTGTCTTAGCTGGGCGGAGACATTTCAAACTGAATTACTTGGAAGCCAAGTTTATGGCGAAGGTGATAGATGCCCTGAAACCGGGTCTGGCCTATGTGGACGCTGCAGATGTGGTAGCAGAACGATTCGGCAGGCGCATCACTAGCATGACTTCCTTTAGGGTTAAAGTGATCTCCGAGCACAGGGCGGATAGAAGATATCCGATAGTAAGTTCGGCGTCAATTCTAGCCAAGGTTAGGAGAGATAACCTCATAGCGAGGCTTCGGGAGAGGTATGGTAAGCTTGGAAGTGGTTATCCAGCCGACTCTGTGACATTAGAGTTTTTACATCTCTGGGCCAAAGGGCATAAGGGGTATCCTAGGTTCGTGAGGAAATCTTGGAAGACTGCGAAGAGGGTGAGAATGGAGGCTCTGGAAGAAAATAGGCTGAATGGTTATGTAACCTAGGGATTCATATGGTTTAACAATAGCCGGGAACATCAAAGCCGATGGTGATAAGGGATCCAAGCTCTTTAATCAGTTTTTGAACTTGGGGTTTATAGATAAAAAGCTCATCGGAGTTGCAGCTTGATTTCGTTAGTTCTAGAACTGTTTTGACAAGCTGCTTCTCAGCTTTGCCGCCTAGGATGATGTATGTGCTTTTTCCAAACTCAAGTCTTCTAACGACCAGTATGGGAAGCAGGATGGTTTCCCTCTGTCCCTTCGCAGCAAGTTCTGACGCGCGGGATAGGTCTTGCCTCTTAAAGTGATGTTTGCTTCCATCCGCTAACTCCACATAAGGTTCCTTCTCGCTAAGCAGTTTACTGAGTGATTTTCGATTTTTCGGTAGGTGTTGATTGAGTTTCTTCACCATAACGTCTATGTGGGTTAAGTATCGGTCGTAGCCGCGCATTTCACCCACAGCTTACCGTCCCCCTCGCATCACTTTGGGTTGTATTCTGTGACAACTAGGCTGTGGTCTCGGTCATAAGGCTCCAGCTCTAATGCTTCAATTCTTATCAAGTTCCTTTTAGTGAGAACCTGAGTTTCTCGTTTGAAAATGGCTGAAGGCTCTTTGGTGACATCGATACTTCTGGCCTTTATAGCTAACAAGCCCTTGCCTCCCTTCTTCAGAAATAAATCAGCATTATCTACCAGAATCTTCGCTTGCTCAGGCTGAGCTACATCGCAGTAGATTAGGTCAACCTTCTCCACAAGACTTCGATAGGTCTCGGGGCATCGCGCATCAGCGAGCAGTGGAATAATGTTAGGCCGGTAGGTGGAAACATGGCTCACTAACTCCCTTATCACGCGCTCAGCAAACTCAATGCAGTAGACTGCTCCCGACTGACCTACGATATCGGAAATGTAGCTTGCAGTTGTCCCAGTTGATGCCCCAAGGTAGAGAACCTTATTCGACGGCTTAACTACCGTTGTCTTCAGGCCCAGATATATGGCTGCAGCTAGTTTACTTCTGTAGGGATCCCAGAGACGGTACTCCCTCTTCCCTACTTTAACAAGCCTTTCCCCATAGACTGTTCTTCCGACTGCCAGATTTAGAGTCGCAAGTCTGCGGCTTCCGTCGTTTTGGAAAACCCAGTAAACCCCGAGAAAGCAGTCGTGGGGTTTTATCTCCACTGCTTCAACGCTTCCTTCCTTTATGTCGCCACTTACCCTTGCCTCTTCTCGGCTTGCGTTTCTTCTCAGCTTTTACAGGTTTCGGAAGGGGAGGTGTTTTATATTTCTCTTTTATCTCTTCAACTCGCTTCTCAAGATCAGCCTTCAATTTTCCTTCCAGATTTGAACCTGAGAAGACATCGACCCTAGTAGCTATAGCAGCCTTGCCGGCCAGAGCTCTGGAGATCTTGCCTCTCTGCCATTTTGGCGCCTGATGGATCAATTGATGTTGAAAGATCACTCCGTGTTTGGGAGGCGGTGAACCTGTCTTTAAGGATCTGAACAATGCTTTCTCAGCGCCGAGAACTTGGAAGGTACTAGCAGGAAGCCTAGCCAACCTCTCAAGGCCGCCTCCTAAGGCGATAAGTCTTCCCCCAAGAGTGGGACCTACTATAGCCTTCATGTTTGGCGCCACAGTTCCCATTAGACTGCTGACTGCGTCAGATAGTTTGCTACGTACTTTCGCCGCTTCTAGGTGAAGGTTGCAGAGGGTTTGTAGGCTCCAGAGATCTTCCTTAACCATAGGTGCACCCATAGATTGTTTCGCCATTTTTACTATCCCATCCGCCTTGGCCTTTCCGATGCCTGCTTCTATCAGCTCTTCTTTAGTGAATTTCTCCCTTGCACCGAAGCTAGTTATTAGCTTAGAATAGGTTTCATGTGAGTCTATTACTCTGCTAAGTTCAGGGAAGTGGAGGCCATACCATTCAGAGATGCGGCCTGCCATAATGTTCAAGGTTTTATCAAGCTCATCCAGAGCGTTTATGAGTTGGATAACAACTTTGTCCCGCTTGGCTGCTGCTTCTCCTACCCGCTTTTTGGTCAGTATAGTTGAAACTTCATGGAGGAAGCTGTAAAAGCTTTCAGGCTTGCTGACGAAACCTGTCTCAACAGCTATCCGCGGCAAGTTTGAACGTAGGAACTCTCCCCCACTACTCGGCTTCTCGACAGCAACCTTCACTCCTAGGGCTTTGAGGCTATTGGCAAGCTTCTCGTTCTCCAAGATGAACTGATCGCATTTACTCTTCAGCGTCTCGGTGAGACTGCGGATTTCATCCACCAACACCCCAGCCTCTACCTTAAGAACCCGATCTGCAGCCTCCTGATGGTTCATCGGGTATAATGCCTTATCCACAAGCCGTTTATCTTCATCAAAGGCTAAGATGCCTATAACAGACTCAACGATTGAGAGATTGCGCATAACCAACAGCTCACACAACATTTCAACTTTATACCGATATTAAAACTATTGGATCTTAATTTCACCGGCCATAACATATCCCCGCTGACCTTTCACAAATAAAAATCAGTTATGTGAGCTTCTCCCTGTCAGATATTCATGGATGCTACGAGCCGCTCTTCTCGCCGCGCCCATGGCACTTATAACGGTGGCTTCACCGGTTACTATATCGCCTCCCGAATATACACCATTGAGGCTGGTTTGGCCCGTTGCTTCGTCTGCCACTATTGTACCCCACTTTGTAACCTCAAGCCCTTTCGTGGTTTTCTGAATAATTGGGTTCGGAGATTGCCCGATCGCAATAATGACGCAGCCGATGTTCATGGTGAACTCTGAGCCTTCTATCGGAATGGGTCTCCTGCGACCTGATGCATCAGGTTTGCCTAGTTGCATCTTGATGCATTCTACTTCTTTGACCCATCCATGTTCGTCGCCAATAAATCGAACGGGGTTTGTGAGAAAATTGAATATAATGCCCTCCTCTTTTGCGTTCTCAACCTCCTCAAGCCTTGCAGGCATTTCCCTCTCTGACCTTCTATAGATTACGTAAACCTCCTTTGCTCCAAGTCTCAACGCTGAACGTGCAGAATCCATTGCCACATTCCCACCGCCTACCACGGCAACTTGTTTATCTATCCTAACGGGCGTATCATAATCTGGGAAGGCATAAGACTTCATAAGGTTTACACGGATTAGAAATTCGTTTGCAGAGTAGATTCCACCTAAATTTTCGCCCGGTATTTTTAGGAACCTAGGGAGGCCAGCTCCAGTTCCTATGAAGACTGCATCAAACCCGTTCTCAAATAGTTCGCCAATCGTGTGCAATCTACCGATCATACTGTTTGTGCGCAACTCGACGCCTAACTTCTGGATATAGTTTATTTCTGCTTGCACTATCCTCTTCGGCAACCTGAACTCCGGTATTCCGTACATCAGAACGCCGCCAGGTACATGTAGAGCTTCATATAAGACGACTTTATACCCCAGTTTAGCTAGATCAGCAGCAGCAGTCAAGCTGGCAGGGCCAGATCCTATGACCGCAACTTTCTTACGCACAGGGGTAGGTGGCTTTT
>DAOVDL010000086.1 GCA_030669485.1 Candidatus Bathyarchaeota archaeon | reverse complement strand
GGAGCTCTAGGCGCAGCAATATTTGCCAAGGAATCCTTAGAAAACCCTAGAGAGCTGGGTACAACTAGTTGATTGTCCACTATGGATATGCCGATGGCAGGGGAGAGTTTTACATAACTATAGACACCGATAAATGCGACGGATGCGGCAGATGCGTAGCCGAATGCCCCAAGAAGGTCTTTGAAATGACAGTGGATGACTACGGCAAGACTGTTGTCAAAGTGAGGGATGAAGTAATAAAGAGTGTAGGATATGTTTGCCCTGGATATAATTCTTGCACCATCTGCCATCAAGTATGCGATAAGAACGCAATTGAACATTCATGGTGATATTTCAAATTAGGCTGAACCGCCGTTAACAGAAAAAATACTGGAGAACAGCTTAGATAACCGGAAACATATATCCCTGATTTGAGCAAACAGAATTAAACATTAATTCCTTCAGTATTATATTTCTATAGTCTACAACCCATCGAAAAATTGTTAGAACATCAGAAATCAAAAGGTTCTGATGATGTGGCCGCTGTGTCGATGCCTATCCAATGCTTGCCATAACAACAAGCAACTCCGAGAAAAACCTGAACATAAACTACCACGTATGCAACGTATGCTTAGACTGTGTCAAGCTGTGTCCAACTAAGGCGTTAACATACGGAAAGTGAAGAAAAATCAACTAGGCCCATCATAGTAACAATCCCTTTAAGGGAACGGGGGGTTACCCAGCTCCACCTGATACTTCTTCAGGAAGATGGATGTCCTTGATGTCTTGTTGTACCCTCTCATAAGCCTCTATAGGCATATCTCCCAACATGTGGCTGCAGTTTCTGCAGATTGGACGCAAGTTGTCTATCCTAGGTCTTCTGCCCTCAGTTTCTTTAAGGCGCCCTAATTCAAAATCCTCAAAGTGGATCTCGCGGCTGCATATGTAGCATCTGCATCCTCCCTTATCTTTGCAGTATCTCGCCCAAACTGCTTCTTTCACAGATTTAGAAGAACCCTTTTTCACTGTCCTCTGTCCCCTCTTTTCCTTAGCCAAAGGTAGCACCCTAGGAATCACTACTTTTCATCTGTCTTTAATTTTTTGCTCAAGTTTCTGCGTTCAATATAAGTTATGTCAATGTTTTGCTGCTTGGGGCTCTGTTTTTCTTCACTATTTTCGCGTTTATTTCAGGTGTTTTGTGGCTTTTATGTGTACAAAAAACCTTGTTTAGGCGTGATATTTTAAACCTCAACTGAAATTCAAGCGGTATATCTCCTGTTTTTCAATGTATTTTTTGTTTTAAACTGCGTTAAAGTCATAATAGTTTGTTCATTCCCATATTAAGTAGAAACAGTCTACCATTTAGTATGCTGAATGGGAGGTGAATGCTTTGTCTGAGGTTGAAAACAAACCTGAAGTAAGTGAGCCTAAAGAAGGCGATATAAAGGTTATAGACAGGAAGGGAAGAAGAGTTACGATGGTTGCCACGGGGAAGAAAGGATTCGGCGCTTGGAGAATAACCAAGAATGAGCCTATAGGAAAATATAAAGTCCTGGAGTTCAAGTCCACAAATAAGCTAACAGAAGAGCTGCTTAACAAGTATGCCGACTACGGATATAGAGTTGTCTCCACAATCTCATCACCCAAGCCCTGCTTGATCCTTGAGAAAAGCGAAACGACAACTTGATCTCCCCTGTTTCAGAAGCTTGATTTCACTCTGCTACTTTTAGAGTCAGAATGAAGTATCTTTCTAGTCCTAACTCTGCCTCTTCAATTTTTAGCTTTGGAATTCCTTTTTATTTTAGTATGCAGTAGCATATAAGATACCTTTGAAAGGTGATCTACCATGGATTGGGGAATGGAGAATCGTCTGTCCAGAATAATTAAACCTGACGGTCATACAGTTATGTTGGCAGTAGACCACGGATATTTCCAAGGACCCACAAGAAGACTGGAGGAGCCGCGAAAAACAATTGAGCCGCTTCTCCCCTACGCGGATGCGGTTATGCTTACGAGGGGAGTGCTACGCTCATCAATAACCACCAACACCAGCACACCAGTTGTTCTCAGAGTATCTGGCGGTGTAAGCGTTATCGGAAATTCCCTAGCAAATGAAGGCATCACCACATCCATGCGAGACGCCGTCCGTCTTAACGTTGCCGCAGTATCTCTCTCCATTTTTGTTGGAACAGAATATGAACGTCAAACGTTGCTAAGCCTCTCAAACCTTGTTAATGAGGGCGAAGAGTACGGCATTCCAGTGTTAGCGGTCACCGCGGTGGGCAAAGAATTGGGGAAACGGGACGCTCGCTACCTCTCCCTATGCTGCCGTATCGCAGCTGAACTTGGAGCAAAATTCGTGAAAACCTACTACTGTGAAAACTTCGAAAAGGTTGTAAACGGTTGTCCTGTTCCGCTGGTTGTTGCAGGGGGACCTAAACTCAACACAGACCTTGATACACTCCAACTTGTCTACAACGTCATTCAGGAAGGCGCCATAGGAGTGGATATGGGACGGAACATATGGCAGTCAGATCACCCTATACCGATGATCAAGGCAATACGCACTATAGTCCATGAAAACGCTACAGTGAAAGAAGCCTCAGAAGTATTCAACACTGCAAAGAAAGACGAACGATAATATTCCCTATTTATCAGCCCAATAAAGGCACATCCGAACAAATGCCTCTAAAAGGCAGATCAAGCAGACGCCGAAAAGTCGTTTAGCCACTGATTGGAGGAAAATAATATGCGGGTTGCAATGTACTATAGCAACCAAGATGTGCGGTTAGAGGAGATGCCTACTCCACAGATAGGCACCAGTGAACTTTTAATGCGGGTGGATGCCAGCGGCATCTGCGGCAGTGATGTGATGGAGTGGTACCGCATCAAGAAGGCGCCGAGAGTGCTGGGACATGAAGTCGCCGGCGTGGTCGAAGCTGTAGGCAAAGAAGTGACCAGTTACAGAGAAGGCGACCGAATTGTTGCATCTCATCATGTCCCCTGCAATACATGTCGCTACTGCCTAAGCGGCCACCACACCGTATGCGACACCCTCCGTCAGACAAACTTTGACCCAGGCGGCTTCTCCGAATACATTCGACTGCCCCCAATCAATGTTGATAAAGGCGTATACAAGATACCTGACGAGGTATCCTTTGAAGAAGCATCATTCACCGAGCCGCTGGCATGTGTTCTACGCGGGCAGAGGAGAGCAAATCTACAGCCGGGTAACAGTGTACTCGTCGTCGGCACTGGCATCTCAGGTCTTCTCCATGTACAATTGGCCCATGCACTAGGCGCCAGCCGGGTTGTAGCTACAGATATCAACGAGTACCGACTGAAGGCAGCGTCACGGTTTGGGGCAGATGCGGTTATTCCAGCTGAGGAAGATGTGCCAGTTCATCTACGTAAAGTTAATGACGGCAGACTGGCTGACCGGGTGATTGTCTGCACTGGAGCCACCTCAGCCATTGTTCAGGCGTTGAAATCTGTAGACCGGGGCGGCACTGTTCTGCTATTTGCACCGACGGCGCCAGATGTCTCCATTCCAATTTCGTTGAATGATGTCTTCTGGGGCGATGACGTAACAGTGACAACATCCTACGCAGGCAGCCCAGCTGACCACCATACCGCTTTGAAGCTGATCCGCGCCCGCCATGTGCGTGTAGCTGAGATGATTACACATCGTCTGAGCTTGGCTGAGACGGGTAGGGGTTTCCAACTCGTAGCGAAAGCTCAGGATTCCATAAAAGTGATAATAGAACCACAAAGATGAATGGAGATGCATGGCTCGATAATAATGCTAGATCATACCGCTATAACCGTTAAAGATTTAGACAGATCGATTGCCTTCTACTCTGAGATTCTAGGTTTTCCTGTTCTCAGCAGGAAGAAGAACGCTGAGTTGAATGTTGAATATGCCTCAGTGCAGGTAAGCCAGTCAGCCATAGAGATCATCTGTCCAATTGGGTCGGAGCCCTCCAACTCAAAGCCCACTGAAAGTGGAATGACCGGTGTGGCCGCACGGATGCATATGGAGACGGGATTAAACCATATCTCTCTGCGTGTAGATGACATGGACAGTGTATGCCGTATGCTGAAGAGTAAGGGAGTTAAATTCCTAGTGGAGCCCCGCCTGACGGGAAGCGGCTCAAAGTTCGCATTCTTCACAGACCCTGACGGAATTCTGATAGAGTTGATTCAACGTTCGTAAGCTACCTCTA
>DAOVDL010000078.1 GCA_030669485.1 Candidatus Bathyarchaeota archaeon | reverse complement strand
ATTGAGGACATAAGAGCATCCTTTGAGTTTCTGGGCGAGGTCTTTCAGCAAATAAAGACGCCGCTCAGCGACCTCCAAGTACCCTACGACCTTCCTGCCTTCCGCCAACTCATGGACGCTCGGCAGAGGATCACCGAGGCCTCGAAAAAAATAAGTGAGTTCTACAAAGAAATGGAGGATGTCGAGAACACCTCCGCTGACGCTGAGCACAACCTGCTAACCTATGTGAATGCTCTCAAAGAGGATTTGGTGAATGAGAAGAGGAAGAGTCAGAGGCTTAGGAAGAGGCTTGGAGAGTGTAGAAAGAAGTTCGCATCCGCAGGGCCAAAGTATGTCGCCTAGGATCCGTTGATACAGGAGACTGGTTTAAGTTACACCTCGAGAAAATCTTATTATCGGCAAACTGTTCAATATAATGCTTAACATCGGGGGTTTCAGGTCTAGGTGACGGTTTCCATCCGAAGATTGGTTGTAGATTCACTTAAACCCAGAGAGACATCTATCATCGACCTATCTACCGCTATATGCCAAGCTGAGGGCATAGACGAAGTGGACATCACCGTCACTGAGGTAGACGCCAAGACTGAGACCGTGAAGCTGATAATCAGGGGACCCAACATAGACTACGAGGAACTTTCTAGAGTTATGAATGACCACGGAGCCACTCTCAGAAGCATCGATGAGATAAATGTAAGCCGCAGCAAAGCTTCCCACGCAGCTCCTAAACCCCCAAGCTCCTAAGGTATAATATAATCAACGTAGCCTGTTTATGGTCTGGGGATTTAAAGAGAAATTCTCCGCCTCTGAACCTTTTTCAATTAGAGGTTGGCTTAACTGGTATAAATATGGCTTCTACTAAGATAGTATTGTGAATTTGCGCTACTACTCTGGTGTGGCTGGAAAATGGCTGTGAAGGATATAGCAAAGCAAGCTAAAGAGGCAGCGTTGAAACTGGCAAATGCATCTGCAGAGTTGAAAAACAGGGCTCTGTTGCTTATAGCTGAGGAAATAGATAGGAACAGAGCAGCTATTATGGAGCAAAACGCGAAGGATATAGAGTTCGCGAAAAAGGAGAAGCTCTCTGGATCTCTAATTAAAAGGCTTATGCTAGATGATCCTAAGATAGATGAAGTGGTCAAGAGTATACGGTCGGTAACTAAACTTGAAGATCCTATAGGTAAAACCCTTCTTTGCACAGAGTTGGATGGCGGTCTAGAGCTATACAAAGTAGTATGTCCAACCGGCGTTATCGGCTCAATTTTTGAGTCTCGACCAGACGCGTTAATACAGATATCCTCACTATGCCTAAAATCTGGAAATGCTGTTATCCTGAAAGGCGGATCAGAATCAGCGAATACAAATCGTCTATTAGTGGAACTTATGAAGAATATCGTGGCAAAGCTCAAAGAGATCCCAGAGAACGCTATACAGCTTATAGAGACACATGAGGATGTTAAAGAGATCTTAAAGCTACATGACTACATAGACCTTCTGATCCCCCGCGGCTCAGGCTCTCTGGTCAGGTACATTCAGGATCACACCAAGATCCCAGTTCTTGGGCATGCAGATGGTATATGCCACGGCTATGTTGATTCAGAGGCAGACATCGAGATGGCGGTTAACATCTGTTATGATGCAAAGGTGCAGTATCCTGCAGTATGCAATGCTATGGAAACTTTACTAGTGCATAAAGATGTAGCGTCGGAGTTTCTGCCCGTTATGGCTAGGAGGTATGAGGAAGCAAAGGTTGAACTCAGGGGGGATCCTGAGACTAAGAAATTTCTCCCGAATATTAAGGATGCAACAGATGAGGACTGGTCTACAGAATATAACGATCTGATTCTCTCTATCAAGATCGTTAATTCGGTTCAAGAGGCTATAGATCGCATTAATCAATATGGTTCAGGTCACACTGACATGATAATAACTTCGAATGAGGCCATTGCAAGATTATTCGTCAACTCGGTTGATTCAGCAGTTGTCCTTCGAAATGCATCTACAAGGTTCAGCGATGGCTATAGATTTGGCTTCGGGGCAGAGGTAGGGATCAGTACAAATAAGATCCATGCCCGGGGGCCTGTTGGCCTTGAGGGTCTTACTATCTATAAATATATAGTTCTAGGAAACGGACAGGTTGTATCAACATATACCGGTAAACATCCAAAACCCTTCACCCACAGGGCACTGGACAAAGTGTGGAAAAGTTCTTAATAAAGGCTTCAAAGTGAAAAACATGTTAAGAACGAATTTCAAAGACATCAAGCGGGTTATCATCAAGATAGGGACTTCAATCATTACAGATGAGAAAGGGTCACTTGACAGAGAGTTCTTGCAAAAAATAGCTAGACAGATCGCTACTTTAGTTAAGCAAGGTAAAGAGGTTATAGTGGTCAGTTCAGGGGCGATAGGCTGCGGCGTCAAGGAATTAGGTCTAGAAGGTATGCCACGTGATGTACCTACCAGACAAGGGGTTGCAGCTGTTGGACAGAGCATACTCACAGAGGCTTGGAGGAGAGCATTTAAAAAACTCAATCTTAAAGTTGCGCAGGTTCTCCTAACCTACGAGTCCTTCTCTAATCGGAAAACTTACCTTAACCTCCAGAACGCGATCATAGCTTTGATGAAATATAACACGATTGTAGTGGTGAATGAGAACGACTCTGTCTCCATACATGAAATTGGAGACACCTTTGGCGATAATGACAAGCTATCTGCCTTGGTTGCAGGCAACATAGATGCAGATCTACTGATTCTTTTGACTGATGTGAATGGGTTATACGACAAGAATCCAAGACATAAAGATGCACGGCTGATCAAGGTGGTAGAAAAGGTAACACCTGAAATCGAGGTGATGGGCGGTCGAGCGGGGTCATGGAGGACGAAGGGGGGAATGAAAACAAAAATAGAGGCGGCAAAGATAGCGGCGAAGTCTGGATGTGACATGATTATCACGAATGCGAAGGAAAAAGATGTTTTAATAAAGATAATGCGTGGCGAGGAAATAGGAACTCTCTTCCAAGCATCTAGACGTAGTTACAGACGTAAGGAGAGGTGGGTAATGTTCTCAAAGTGTAACGGTAAAGTGGTAATTGACAGCGGAGCGAGAGACGCCCTCTCAAGGGGGAAGACATTGCTACCGTCGGGGATAGTTCGGATAGAAGGCAAGTTTTCTGCCGGCGATCTTATCCGAATAGTTCACGACGGAATGGAGATAGGGCGCGGAGTTGTGGAGTATTCATCCGGAGAGCTCCGTAAGATAAAAGGTATGCATACCGACTTGATAGAAAAGACGCTGGGTTACAAGAATCATGATAGCGTAATTAGAAAAGAAAATATGATGCTAATCTAAAACAATTAAACTAGGCCACCGTTAAAGTGGTTGAGTTTTGGAGGGGAGTTGTTTTTGAGAATCGATAAGAGAGTTGGAATAATAGGGGTGGGGCATATAGGTGAGGCTATGATCTCAGGCTTGCTGAGATCGCGAATTCTCATTCCAGATAAGATTCAGGCTAGCGACAATAATCGAGAGATTTGCATCAAGATTGCAGAAGCCCATGGGATTTCATGTCAAACCGACAATAGGAAGTTGATTGAGGAAAGTGGTGTGGTGATAGTTGCCGTTAAGCCTAAGGATATAGTTGCGGTGTTGAAGGAGATTAAGGATGTGACCACCCCTAACCACCTTGTGATCTCGGTGGCGGCAGGGGTGAAGATAGGCTATATTGAAAAGAGGCTGGGGGGCAAGGTCCAAGTTGTGAGGGTTATGCCCAACATCCCGGTTGTGGTGGGGGCGGGGATGACCGTTCTCTCCGCAGGGGTTAACGTGACCGAGGAGAACTTGAAGGTTGCCCGGGTGATCTTCAGTTCAGTTGGCAGAGTTGCGGTAGTGGAGGAGAAGAACCTAGATGCAGTTACAGGGTTAAGTGGCGGAGGTCCAGCGTACATCTGCTTGGTTATAGAGGCTCTCTGCGATGCAGGGGTTAAGGTTGGTTTGCCTAGGGATGTTGCTATGACCCTTGCAGCCCAGACAACTTTGGGTTCAGCTAAGATGGTTCTAGAGTCGGGGAGGGATCCTGCTGAACTTAGGGAAATGGTCGCAACGCCTGGAGGAGTGACCGTGGAGGGGATTAAAGCGTTAGAGGCTGGAGGGTTAAGGGCAGCTTTCAGGGAGGCTGTTCTAAGGGCTACGGCGCGTTCAAAGGAGCTGGCCATGGAGTAGACTTCGACATAGAGGTTATCAATTTTTAAATTCATATTCTTCTGAAGGAGAGTTGTGGAGAGCTTATTTCTCCGCCAGCCCTTTTCAAGTTCCGTTGAGTAGCGGGGTGTTTCTGTTTTTTATAGTGGGTTTATCTGGGTTGATTTTCAGGGGGGGTGCCCACACTGTTAAACATTGTTGATGATTGTTGAACAATGTTAACATCAGCGGATAAGGTCTTAAAATGGGCTACCTAGTTCC
>DAOVDL010000008.1 GCA_030669485.1 Candidatus Bathyarchaeota archaeon | reverse complement strand
CGAGTAAAACAGACTCCCTAGAAGCCACAATCCAACGGAAACTAGGCATCCCAGCACGACCACTTCCAACAACAAAACAACAGCAACTGATCTAGATGAAGCTTAGAGTTGTAAGCCCTAGTTATGTCATCACTTTTAGTTTACGTGGCGGTTTTCATGTTCTTCAGTTTGAGCCAATATTCCTTGTTGAGGGTGCATCCTGGGTCAGGGGCGCAGACATTGTGGAAGTAGTTGTAGGCTCTTGCTCTGCATCCGCCGCATGTGTACTTGTACTTGCAGGAGCGGCAGTTCTCAGCCAACTTGTCCTTATCTCTGCATTCCCATAGAATTTCATTATACCGCCAGATCGGTTCGAAGTCATCAGTCAGTAGGTTTCCAACCTTAACCTGCTTTTCATGGGGGAAGAAGACGCAGGGGTATAGGTCACCGTTGGGCTCAATGGACATGTAGAAGCGGCCGGCTCCGCAGCCGCCGATGAAATCTGCCAACTGTTTAAGCTGACCTGATAGTTGGGGATTATAGAAGTGGGTGGGGACTACATCGCGGCTAGAACTCTCTTTATGGAGCTTCATGTTCCTCTCTTCAATATCTTGAGCCACCTTAGCAAACTGGGGAGCTGTGGAGAGGAGATCGATACGCATCGTCTTCATCTTCTCCCAGCAGAGGGTTAACACCTGCTCCCGCTCATCTGGCGTGAGATCCAGATCGATTATCTCAACCCCACGTCCCACAGGAACGAAGTTGTAGAGCATAAACCATCTGGCACCAAGCTTATCAGCCAACTCTACGGTGGCGGACATCTCCTTGTAGTTTGCTTTAGTTATAGTCATAGCGACCTCTGTAAAGAAACCCTCATCAACGCAGTTTTTGATCCCTTTAACAGTCTTCTCGAATGCGCCTGGAACCCCTCGAAACTTGTCATGCACTTCAGCGTGAGCAGCATCCAGACTTATCTGCGCGAACTCCAAGCCTGCACGCTTATACTCCTTAACAGTCTCCCTTGAAGCACATGCGAGACCATTAGTAGCCACGGCAACGTATATGCCCTTCTGGTGGGCTCGCTCTATGAATTTGAGGATGTCGGGGTGAATGGTTGGCTCCCCACCTGAGAAAGCTAAGATTACGCAGCCAGCATCTGCCAACCTATCAATTCCTTTGAGAACATCCTCGGTGGAAAGTTCATCGGGGGCCTTCTTGCCGCCTGCACTCTCATAGCAGTGAATACACTTCAAGTTGCAGGCTTTGGTTATATTCCAAACGATCTGGAAGGGAGCCCCGGGAACGAAGGGATGCCTAACCCCAAACCAGCCGATGCCCCTGATAACGTTCACTAAGCCCCTCCGCCATTGCGGGTCGGCGAACTTCTTCATCTTACTGTCTGGCACGCCGAAGCTCTTGGTTGCCACCTTGATGATAGGTGTAAGTATCGTCTTACCGGCCCAACATTTGAAGCATGCTTTCTTTCTTGTACCGACGTAGAGTTCTAAGGCTATCTCAAGCCGGTTTCCGCCATCCTTGTCACAGTGCTTGGAGAGGCCTCTTATAACCCTCCTCATGATGGGGTTGTCAGCAATTGTTTTAAATAGTTGTATAGTGTCAGCGGTCGATACTTCACCCATAGGCTAACCCCACCAAATATCTGTGAAGAGAATTTTGCATCTAATCTGTTCCTATGAATATAGGTAAATAACAGCATATTATAAATAATTTTACCCCACGATCTACGGCTGAACGATGGGTTGTTGCCCTAAACCGGAGCTTTCTACAAGCTTCCCGCGCTTCCCCGATGCTCCCACCATTCTGATGAACTTATGTTCTTCTAGGAGCTTAAGATGGTAGCGCAGAGAGGAGCGGCTCAGCTTAGTCTCTGAGAGCAGTAATTTTGTGGAGACGGAACCTTTTCTCAGAGCTTTGAGTATAGTTGTTCGCGCTTTAAGTCCAGCTTTCCTGTTTCTCATGAAGGGGATATAGGCATTCGGATGAACCTTTGCCTCAGCCATTTTCTCCCCCCATTTACATGAACGATGTCAGAGCGGTCTCTTTCTTCCTCTCTGCCTCCTTCTCGCCTGCGAAGACAAGGTCTATCTCGTCTGAGATGAGGTCTATCCGTTGCTTGTAATAGTCCTCAACACCATACTTACGGGCAAGCCACGCTGCCACCTCAAGGTACTTCTCCACAGAACCCCTATAGACTGTGAGTGCAATCTCACCGCCACATCTGGAGCATCGCCCAGTTAAAGGTATACGTCTAAACCTTTGGTTGCACTTCTTACAGCGGAAAGACTGAGAGGCAAAAACTCTGAGGTTCCCCGCGATATCCCTCATAAGGTGGACGGTGAGGATGCGTTTAGCTACCTCTTTCGTGTCAACGCCCTCGATCTTATCCATCACATCCATCTGGGCCTCCAGCTTCGCCCTCATAGTTCCAAGTTTCTTGTATACGTTCTCCCTTGAGCCGAGGTTTATATTGGAAGTTTCATGGGTGAACCTGTAGCCCTCATATTGGGCAGGGGTGTTGAGTCTATGCTTCACCATATCTATAAGGTCGGATACGTAGCGGGGGGGGCTGCCCTCCAATGTACGGTTGTAGAACTCTAAGGGGTAACTATTGCATAGGTCTAGAGACCAAACTTGGTCATCTACTTCTAAGGGGTTAACGACCGGTGTTAGGAGAAGGGGTGCATCCATGATTCCCCCTATCTGCGCAGGAAGATAATCTCGCGAGAAGTCCAACAGCGCCTCCAAGGCCAGCATTATAGCATCCTCATCTCCGTCGCAGTCCCTCCGCTTAACCGCAATCCAGAGGGGGTGAGAGTAGCAGACACTGAGCTTCGAGAAACCTGCAATTCTCCCAAGAACTCCTGCTGAAGTGTGCGGTGAAAGCCCGATGATAAGCTGACCAACCATGTCGCCTCGACTCTTAGCATCATAGAATCTAGGCAGCCCGTAAAGCCTCTCAAGCATTTCATCTATGAAATGCGAGACCTGAAGCAGGTGATCTGCACAGTTCTCCGGAACTATGATGTCCTGAACCTTAAGCTCGCAGACCTGGTTGACATCGGTAAGGGGCTTCCCATCAATATCTGATGTGTACCCCAGCTCCTTCAACTTCTCTAGAGAAACACCTCCCTCCAAGGGTTTGAAGTGGGTGAGGGGAGCATTTGTTAGGTCAAACCGTATGGTGCCATCTTTGAAGACTGTAAGCTTATGTCGAGCTCGAAGAATCCCCTTCTCCAGAGGCTCAGGGAGCTTCATCTCACTTGTCATCCCCTTAACCCCCTTAACTACGTCTGGCGGGTTGAGGCCAAGTCTCGCTGCAGCGCGCCCCAGTGCCCCTTTCACATCAACACTCTGCTTCTCATAGGCTTGTGCCTTAACATTACAGTGCGGACAGTTCTCTTCTTGAATTCTTCTACCACATTTCGGGCATACCCGGTAGATCTGTCCTCTAACGTTACATTTGGGGCATATCGTCTCGGTGAGAGGTGAATTGCAACTGGGGCATCTTCGTGTTATAAGCTCAACATTGACAGACTGCCCCGCAGCCTCGACAATGTTGCGTTGAGGCCCACCGCTCAAACCTACAGGGAAGAGAACATGTACAGGAGGTTTCATCTTCCGTTCTTTGGCCTTCTCAGGCCGACCCATCCTAGCGCCTACTAGGAAGGAATACTTACATTTAACGTCGAAGCTGGAGAGGTTTTTGAGCATCTGGAAGACAGACTGGTCGGGGTCAGGTGAAGGTCTCTCATTATCGATGCCTAAGCACCTAGCCAGTGTTGGTGCATCATCAATGATAACTATACGACCGCCTGCAACTTCATGTGGAACCAGAAGCTTCTCCAGTAGCTCTTTAACCCTTGATGTTAGGTTGAGAGTTATTTTCTTCACTAGATTTTGTTCCTTCTCAAGGTTTGCAGTGGAGATGCTTCTCTTTAACTCTAGAAGCTCCTCAGAGGTTATGTTTCTCCAATAATAGCAGTATTTAGGATGGAGGGGTACTCCAATAGCTTCAGAGAGTTTAACAGCCTCCCACCCCGTAGGCTTGGCGGTGAGGGGGTCTGAGAGAAAGCTAGTTATGCGTTGGCGGTCAACACCTGAGGCTTGGGCTGCACATTCAACTGAGTTTTTACATTTATCCGCCAAAGCCTCTTTGAGATCCCAGACCCACCATTCCTCCACATAGCTCGACGGAAGTAGAGGCTTCTCGTTCTCGTAGAACTCTGCGAATGATAGTAAGAGGTCGCCTAGAAGGAGTATCTTCTCAACTGAGCTTCGCAACTTGTATGCCTGTTCAGCGTCTTCAACTCTTAGAACAGAGCCGCCTTTCACCCTAACTATCGGGGGCTCTATACTATCAACTGTGCTTACTATACCGCCCTTCTCCGGGGTTTCGAGGCGGAGCTGGGTTCCAACAGCTATAAAGTTGTTAAGAATTGCCATGGTGGCAGGATGAATCCCCACAGCAGTCAAACCTGTGTTCCTAGATCTTCCGTATCTCAGCCTGAGGCGACTCGCATACTTAGAGTTGGAGGGAAAAGAGAAGACAGGTCTACCAGCTATAATGTCGGAAAGGTAGGAGCCTGTTCCCCCATTTACCCCATTTAACTTTTCAGTCTCCGTTTCTTCAGGTTTCTCTACTGTTTCCTTCTCACCTTTCTCGACGATTTCTCTAAGCCACTCCCAACCTTTCAGGTTAAGGTCATCCACTATTTTAAGAACCTTCCGAGATCTTCCAGCTATACCGTCGTTGACCACCCTCAGGGCTCCTCCCCGAACGGAGTTGGTCTCGATTCCCGGCACATCCCTGAAGGAGGAGACCTCAATCTGGGCGGATTTTACCCCAGTGACCTCGACTGGGACATGGCGGAGAACATAGGCAAGGTCATCGTCAGTGACGTGAAACTGGAAGCGACCTACCCCCTGTTCATAAAGCCTTAACTCCTCTATGAACCTAGAGACCTCAACATCCGATGCCTTATAGGCATCAATATTGAGGTGTTTCCGGACGTAGTCGCCCAGAGCTGTTACTATAGCTAGTTCGGTTCCACCTGCAGATCTCATAGGTCCCGCAAAGTAAATGGCTAAATGTTTACCTCCTGCACCACCACGCCCCGTGCCATCCAAGTTTGGCTTTATAGCTACGCGGTTTATCCCTTGAAGCGGAGCAGCGGTTACCCCCTCATTTAATATTGCGATACCTGTTCGGATAGCCTGTTCAGCTGCTTTTTCTTCCTCCAAGGCTCCGAAGCCGCCGTAGAGGATCTCCTCCGCTATCTTGAAGGCTACCCGGATGCGGGGAAGATGGCTCAGCTCACGGATTCGCTTCCCAACGCCTTTGGGGCCAACCATGTATTCCACTCTGTCAGCTAGATCATATGAGACCCGTATCTCCTCTTCTACAGTGTTCTGGGGGTCGAAGCCGCGGGACTTGGCAGCGTTGGCTATCTTAGATAGCTCCTCGAGCCCCATCTCAAGGGTTTTAAAATACTTAGCGTATCCCTCGCTACATTTTGCGTAGGAATGCATATTGTGTTTCCGTTCCGTTGGTTGCTAGGTCTGCTGCTTTGAGTGGAATAGGTCGCTGAACTTGCAGTAGAGGTCTACAGGCTCTATTTGTTGGGACGCGGGAATCGTTGCTTTTAGGCCGCATAGGCTACACTTAACGGACGCCTGTTCTGCATCCTTATCTACATTAATCTCGATGGAGTGCCCTCCGCACCTTGGACAGATAAAGAACTTGGGCAAGCTCCTCTTGTATACCTTAACTACCTTCTTTCGCCTTCTTCCCAAAGCCTGAAACCCTCTGAACTGCTATTCTATATGCCAATATCAACATTTAATCTAGGATAATAGTTCTTAAGGGATGCCTAGGATTTAACGATTTTTACGAGTGCACTCTCCAGTTGAGGCGTTCATGTCTCTGCCAGTTACAGCGGCGCGGTCAATATGTGATTATTTAGGTAGTGAAAATTAGGTGATGGTAGCGGGGCATGGATTTTCAGAGGTAATACTCTTTTGAACCATGGATCTCGGGGTCTCCCAGAGATTTCAAAGGAGCTCTCCTATGAGCCCCGCGGGTTAAACCTGGCTACCCCACCCCGCTGATAGAGAGATTGCTTTTGCTTTATTAAAAATCTATTGGTTATTATTCATGGTAGGTGATGTGTTTTGGTTTTGCTGGGTTTAAGGGGGAGGCGGCTGCGGCTTACCCAAACCTCTGAGAGGCATCTACAACCACGGTTTCCACTAACCAAAAGTAACACTATCTTTCACTGTCTGCAGCTACAGCGCTGAACCTCAACCAACTCAGATTACTCAACAGAGTTGTAGACAGCTGACAGGTCAATCCACTAATATGCCCTGCCTCTCCAATGCACGCTTGATCCTCATGATCTCTTCCCTCAACTCCTGAACCTCTCTGGACACATCCTCCAAAGTTGGAGGCATAGGAGGCGGAGCCGGCGGGGTTTGAGGATGAATGTCGGGTATTCTCATCTTCTTCCGAGCGACGGCCTCAGGCTTATATACTTCACCCATACAGCCTCTCCAACCTTTCTTTAAGCAAGATAAGTTTTAAGTTTAGTTTACTGACCTTACAGCTTAAACATCCTCAACCATCACATCGAAATTTTAGATGGAACATCAATACCGAGTTATTCAGATAAGCTACAGCTATAAAAGTTGAAATCCAAGTTTTACAGCCCCATCTACCTATAGTACCTCCATTTTCCACAGAAAATATTTCACGGCGGTATGTTTATCTCAAGGCAACGAGTCTTGTTGTTTAGGGGAGAAATTGAAAACTTCAATAAAATGCCCTTATTGTCACAGTGTAATTCCAGTCTTCTCAAGTGATTTCGGCTCTGTACGTTACATGTGCAGAAAATGTAACAAATTTGTTTCAATACCTAGAAAAATATAAACTAACATATTCTTGAGGCTGAGGTGGATATTAACCCCACCCTATTTTTACTGTGGATCTTATCTAGATACTTTCGGAGCGATGCTTATTTTTCACCTTTACGTAAATTTTGAAGACACTTTTCTCTGAAAGGAGGGTAAATCAGATCTTAACAGGATTGCAGGCTTCCTTGGTCACCATTGTCCACCATGAACCCGCTTTGTCGCCAGTTGTCTCAAAATGTTCTACATTGTCCCCAATGGCCCTAAGTTGAGACACCCCTAACCTCATTATCCACGATTATCCGTAGGTCTCACCCTTCGCACTCTGTATATAAACACAGCTCATATAGGGGAGACCGAGGGTACTATCTCATAAATACATGAATTTGTAAATCGGGGTTGGAGCTTCCCTCGGAGCTGAACTCCTTTTTACATAGGGAAGTTCGATAAATCCAAATGCTACAAGCCCATTATAGTAGGTTACGTGGCTGTCGGGTAAGCCAAGTTGCATGCCGAGGTTGATGGGGTCCGCCTCATCTGCTGAGACCTGTGCTGTCCGTTCAAAACGCACCCTCGTAGTCTCGATCTGGGGGAATGGGCTCGAAACCCCGGGTGGGGAGTTGCCCGGGTGAAGGTTGGGATAGACGGAAAAGAGCACCTAACAGCGGAACGGGAAACGGGTAGAGCGCTGATAGGAACTCTCGACTTGGACCCACAGGCGGTCACGCTTATCTTTTTCTGAATTGAAACGGAAAGTTATCTTTCTACCATTTACCAAGTTTTATACAGGACTGCTATCATACAGAAATGACATTTAATCGTCTCCAGAGAGGCTAACGCAAGATGAATCGATTGAAGGGCTATTACGTATATATGCTTCGATGCTCAACTGGGGAACTTTACACGGGATATACGGTAAATCTGGAAAAGAGGATTAAAGCCCACAATAAAGGCGTAGGATCCAGATTTACCAAGGCTAGACTGCCAACAATATTGGTCTATAGCGAGAGACTGAGAAGCAGAAGAGAAGCGATGAGGAGAGAACGCCAAATAAAGAGGAAGAGCAGGAAGGAAAAAATTCAGCTTATCGCTAAAGCCGTTTAAGGATGGAAAACAAAAGGCGTCTCAGAGTAGGATGAAGCCTACGATGTTGCAGAGTTGGTTGAGGACACAGCAAGGGTTGCTGCTTTAGCCTCTTGGATCAAAGGCGGTCGTGGTTCTCATCCTCGCCTATGAAGTCGTCGGCACTCTCCTCTTCAAGATATTCGGAGGAGCGCCACCCAAGGACATTTCTGCTTCTCTTTAAAAATACGGTTCCAGCCACGGAGATCATTGTCGTCGTTAAGATAACTACGAAGCCTATGTCTGGGAAGGATTCGGTTCCAGCGATCCCCAAGCCGACGGGAAGAGTGCAGAGGGCGGCAGTGGCAAGCCCCCTAGGCAGCATCGCCGTCGTCAGTAGCCTGTACTTCTTCAAACTGCTTCTCAACGACGATACGTAGGAGGCAACTAGTCTCACGTTCAGAAGGAGAACCGAGATTATAACTCCGAAGATTATAAGGAATGGATCTCGTATAGAGGAGATTATACCGATGTAGACAAAGAAGAAGGATCTTACCAGGAAGGAGAACTCCGAGTGAAAAATGAGAACATCGGAGCCGATAACTATCTCCCTCTTCAGTTTCAGCATCTCACTTATGGAGGGGCCGTTGCCGAGGATGATGCCGAAGATCAACGTTGAGAGAGGCCCGCTCCCACCGAGAAACTCAGAGACCGCGTAGACTAAGAAGGCAACGAAGAGGGTAGCTGTGTAACGATAGGGATCCCTTCTTATCGCTGGGAAGACTGAAAGCCATAACAGACCAATTACTAATCCCAAGATAATGCCCACGGAGAAGCGGCTGGCGATTATCTGGAATGTTGAAGTAATATCCATGGCGCCGCCGATAATGAACTCTATGACGATTAATGCCATAACCACTACGAAGATATCAGTCAGGGTAGATTCAAGGCTCAGGATAGTCTGGATCTTCTTATCTACTTTCAGGGCCTGAACTATCGGAAGAACTATTATTGAGCTACTGCCCCCGAGGATACACCCCAAGAGAAGACTCCTGTAAATTGAAAGCTCTAGAAATAAATTGGCGAACCCCGCGGTGACAAGTACACTGAGCACGAAGCCCATCACCGCCAAGAGAGTGGCACGAGGTATCTGCTTCAAAACCCTGTAGAGGTCTAAGTTCAGACCCGCGTTGAAGAGAATTATAACCAAGGCTATGGCACCGAAAGCAGGTGCTAAATCTATGAGAGGCTCCGCCTCAACCAGCCCGAGCACTGGACCTATGAGAAGCCCCAACACCAAGATGGGAACAAGCTCAGGTATACCGGTTCGCTTGAAGAGACGGGTGCCGAGGAACCCTATGAGTATGGTTACACCTACAAGTCCAAAGATAGCAGGTATACTATACAACCCTCAACACCTAGGCTTCAAATGTATTGGATAAGTAGCTGTTTAAACACATTATAGAGTGATGTTTTTAATTAGCTTTTGCAGGTGAAGAAATGTCGTTTTCTAGTTAAAAGCGAATATGTAGCCATAAAATACTTGGTTCACTATCACAAATTTTATGAATACATACGTCTATCCATCAAAGATTTTGTGTAAACTTTATCAACAAAACTACTTTTTCTCCACTCTGTAGAGGCCATTGCTCTTCTTAACCTCAAACTGCACTCCAAGAATCTTCTCCGCTAACCAGATGTTAGTCTCAAGATGCCCTGTCATCGCTCGGGTTGTGTAGGTAGAGTAGCCCTCGGCCAGAGCTATATACGGAACAAGCATATCTGCGAGATGCGTGTCTGCTGTGGCACCTGCCCTCAACTCCTTTAGGAGAGCCTCCGCGGCCTCTTGTCCCACCCTCTCACTGGTCTTTCGAGGCTCACCTATAGAATCACCGCCCAACAGCACACCACTGTCAGTTTCAGCCCAGAGGACTATGGAACTGCCCTTCTGAAGGGGATTAGACTCGTCGTAGAGAACCTCTACCTCTGCTTTATAGCCTTCAGCCCCAAGCCTCTTCTCCGCCTCTCTAGCTTGCCTGTCAGCAACATGTTGCTCTTTCAGAAATGTGCAGACCGAGATGCCGCGCATCTTCTCCACGTGCCTCCATTCCTCAAGTCTCAAAGGCCTGAGATTATGACAGGGCTCAGCTTCAAGGGTTGCTTCCCCCATTCCAACGGGGTAGTAGCCAAACTTTTGAACCTTCAAAGTTGCATTAAGACCCATCTTCCTCAGAGTTGGAAGGAGAACCCTTTGGAGGTAATGGATCGTTGGAGAGTGGAGAACATCAGTTCCGCCCTTGGTCACATGAACCTTCACCCTCTGGTCAGCGAAGGCGCAGATGGGCAGAATTGTCATAACCAGCATGGGGATACTTCCCGCTGTCCCTATCTCCGCCGTAATCTCACCTCCGAGTATGCGATGGGGTTTGAACCGAAGGTCAAGGGAACCTACAGCAGCCCCTTGAACATCGGCTCGGCAGAGCTTCGCAGCTGTGAGAACGGCTTCCAGATGTTGCGGTCTAAGGCCAGGGCGGCTTCTACGCTTCCTTATATTGTAGATGTGAAGCTCCTCTCCGCGAATACATGCTAGGGCAGTAGCCATCCGGAGTATGGTTCCGCTACCGCTTTTCTCGCCGCCATCTATCTCTAACATATCCTCACTTCCCACCGTATCTTAGGCTCCATAGCTTCTCAGCCAACTTCTCTATATAGCTGCGGTTCTC
>DAOVDL010000148.1 GCA_030669485.1 Candidatus Bathyarchaeota archaeon | reverse complement strand
GACCTAGGTTTAAATATGCTTGGAGCGGGCAACGTTCATCTACTTCCTAATGAGGCAGGCTTCGTAGGAGCCGACAATGTAGGAGTGCTCCTCGCAACGGAGCCTTGGAAATGGAAGGAAGTAGGCCTCATAATCGACATAGGAACCAACGGCGAACTTGTCCTTGGAAATAGAGAACGGCTTTTCTCATGCTCCTGTGCCACAGGTCCAGCTCTGGAGGGTGCCCACATAAAACATGGTATGCGGGCAGCTCTTGGAGCTATAGAGAAAGTTGAGATCGATCCATCGACCCTTGAGGTTCACTATGAGACAATTGGCGGGGAGAACGCCAGAGGTATCTGTGGCTCGGGCATCATACAAACGGCTGCGGAGCTGTTTAAGACCGGTGTAATTCTCAGAGGCGGCGGTTTCAATAAGAAGTTGAAATCTCCTAGGATAAGGAAGGGTGATGACGGCTACGAGTTTCTTTTGGTTAGTAAGAAAGAGACCTCCGTGGGTATAGATATAACAATGACGCAGGGTGACATCCGAGCGATACAGTTGGCGAAGGGTGCTATGTACGCGGGTGCGAAGGTGCTTATGAAGCGGTTCGGCGTTGAGAAGATAAAGAAGGTTATCTTGGCAGGAGCCTTCGGAACATATATTGATAAGAGGGCGGCGATGCTTTTAGGTCTCTTCCCCGACTGCCAGCTTAACAAGGTAGTTGCGGTTGGTAACGCTGCCGGAGACGGTGCAAGGTTAGCTCTCCTCAATGAGAAGAAGAGGGAAGAGGCAAATGAAGTGCCTAAGCAGGTTCATTACATTGAGCTTTCTTTAGATCCATCCTTTGAAAGAGAGTTCGTAGAGGCGATGTACTTCCCTCACATGAAGGATTCTTTCCCACACCTTAATGATGTTCTCAAACGGATTCCATCTTAATGAGTTAGAGGGGATGTCTCAACCAGTAGTAGGGGTTACACTCCGAGGCTTGAACCATGAAAATTTTGGCGGTTGAGGACGGGAGCTTTCGCAGTCAAACTGAGCGGTTTAAAAGGGGGCGGGCTTACCTTGTCGGCGTTGTGGTGGATGGCTTCAGGGTGGATGATGTTCTTCTCTCCTACATAGTTGTGGATGGATTGGACGCTACTGAACGCCTCGTAGAGATGTCTGAAGGTAGAGCAGAACATCTAGATGCCATCATGTTGGCATCCGTATCATGCGGTGGCTTCAACCTGATAGATGTCGTGAAGGTGTATAACCAGCTGAAGTTGCCAGTTATAATAGCAAACCCTAAGAAGGCTGATATGCGCTCAGTTGAAAACGCTGTGAGGAAACACTTTCCAGACTGGGAGAAACGGCTGACTATAATCCAGAAGGCTGGCAGACCTCACACCGTGAAGGTGAACACCGGGGGGATGGTTCACTTTTACACTCAAGGCATCAGGGTGAAGGAGGCTCAGAAGCTGATCAGTGATTTAACCATCTTCGGAAACCGCCCTGAGCCTCTCAGGATCGCTCGCCTTATAGCTCATGGATTGGGTAGGGTGAGCAGAGGACAAGTCAGTGTTGGCGCTAAACTGCGGTAAAGTTTTCCAAGGTTAGGCTCATCTTTTGAAGATCCACAACTGGTACGATCCCCGGTGTTGGCTCTAACCCCATCTTCCGTTGGTAGCTAGTCTGTCCCTGCCAGCACCCCGAGTTTATGACCATGGTTCCTCTATATGCTGCATGGTTAGAAATGTGGATATGCCCTGTGTGGTATATGTCTGGCACAGAGTCTATGACAAGTTTGTCCCTTGGTGTCGGTACAAGGGGGGTTCTCTGGCCGTAGACTGGAGCTAAATGGCGGGTTTTAAGGAGGTATGTCATTGCCTTTGCTGGCTTTCGGTGGTCGACGCCGGGGATTGTTGCAAAGATGTTTTCAAGGCTTCTGCCGTGGTGGATCAGTATTTCGACACCGTGAAGTTTTACCTGGGAGGGGTTACCTAGTGAGGTTACATTTTCTAGTCGATAGATGGGTCCGGCATACTTCGACGGAATGGGGGGTTGAGGAAGCGCTTTCCTTGAAGCGTCATGATTGCCAGGTATCAAAATCAGCTGCATGTAATCCGGTATCTGCTCCAAGAGACCTGCAACCAGATCGTACTGCTTGTAGATGTCCTTGACCTCAAGTTCCTTCTCTTGGTCAGGGTAGACACCAATGCCGTCAACTAGGTCGCCAGCTATAACAATATATTTCACCCTTCCCGCCTGTTCCCTAGCCCTTTCACCTCCAAGCTTCCCATTTAACCAGAGAACGAAACGCTCGAATAGTTTTTCCTCGAATTTTTTACTTCCTACATGAAGATCTGAGGTTAATACAACGTTTACAGGCTCCTCGGAGCGTTTTGCCGTGTGGTAGGGAATATCGGGGAGAACTATGTCTTCAGCTATTATCAAATCGTTAGCTCCCCTCACTCCTAGGATGCATATAACTTGGTCGAGAAGTAGAGTTTGCACCTTCTCGAAAAGCCGAGGGTTTGAGGGTTGAACTATTACTGTGGCTGTACGCTCTAAATCGTCAACGGTTAGGATGAACCTTCCCCGTCGCTCGACCTTGCCTGAAATCATCCCCACGAATTTAACCTTTTTTCCTCTACTTTCACTTAGTGCACCACCGACTGTTGTAGCGTCCTTCACATCAAGCCTCTGCCTTAAAATCTTTCTTAGCTGTTGAAACCTATCCACGAAGTAACTTAGGAAACTTTCAACATTCCCACTTGCACTGTTCTCTGCAGCGGCATCACTTACAACTTCTAATTGAGGCTCTATATTTCTTGCATAAGGTTCGAAGGAGGTCTTTGCTACTTCGACCCTCGGAGGCTCTTGCTCAGTTTCCTTAGAGGAAGCTAACTGAGCGACTGCTTCCTCCAACAGATCTTTTCCCACGAAGGGTGGCGGTTGGACCATCTCACTGGTTTTTTTGATGACGAATTCCACAATAATCTCTGGATCTACTTTCCCCCTCTGGGATTGGAGAAAAATAAATGCCTCAGCATCCATCTGGAAGCCTGCTTCAATAACCTTTCCCGTTGCCTTCTTAAGCTTCTCATCGAAGTCTACCTCTCCGCGATCAGTCGTGGATGCAGCTTTGCTTTTCATCTCAGTCTCCACTAACGCTTCCCTCTACAGCCCGGAAACTCCC
>DAOVDL010000010.1 GCA_030669485.1 Candidatus Bathyarchaeota archaeon | reverse complement strand
TTCTGCCTCCTTCTCCGTACTGTACTTGGATATGGAGAAAGCGAAGCGAGGTGTATGTATGCAGATTCTGTCTACTCCATAATCTTTTGCTGCCTTAATGGCAGCCTCCTTCAAGTCTTCAAGTCTATTTGACCTTGCTCCGAGGTAACATTTACACTCCTCGTCATTTAGGCCCCATGAGTCAGCACAGTGGTGGTCAGATAAGATCTTCATAGCATACTTCATTGACTCTTCTGAGCCTTGACCGAACTCCATGTGGACTCGAGGGCGACCACTGAAGCCCAAGCTGTCGGAGATCTCATCAGTCTTCTCTCTGTATTCTGGGAGAAGAAGATGTGCGTAGCTGAAGGTTAGGATATCTGTGAAGTTTCGGTTGAAGGCAAAGGTCTGAAACTCCTCGTCAAGGATACCTTGGAAGGACATGAGATCCCATGAGAGGATATGCCGCCCCGTCACCTCTACACCTTGAGATAAGTTCTCCTTAAATTCAAAGATGATATGGCTGTATTCGGGATCCTCCGGCCTCACTGTCTCCAATGGCTTCTTGAAGTTCCCTTCAACCGCAACCTTAACCTCGGGAGATCTTTCCATGATCCCCCTTGGTCTGCAGGGGTAAGATACAAGTGGAGTTAACCCTAACTCGTGAAGGGCACAGCCCATATGGAAGCCGGTCCCCCCCAGCCTCTGGGGCATCTCTCCCACTTGGGAGCAGAGTTTTCGATATAGCTCCTCTGAGATGAGGTACTCTCGTCCCCCGCTCTTCAGTGCTTCTGCAAGCGTGTATGAGGCTTCCTCTAAACTGTTAAGCACATTCCCCGAGGGTGGGGTCTTCTCCGATGCCCTTATCCACTCAAGCAGTTCAGGGGTTACCTTGACAAACGAGTCCCAGTTTGTGTAGAAGCCTGTGGCCACCCTGACTTTCGGCATTATCATGGTTCTTCCCCTTCGTTGGAGAAATATAAAGTTGCAACCAAGAGAAATAGTTATTGAACGAAAAAAGTGTTGTGAAATTCTAGGCATGGATTGATATTTAACAGAATCTGCTTGGTTGAAAGGGGGTCTGGAACAGATGAAACGCTAAAAGAGAAAATAAAATTCCAATAGTTAAATCCCGTCTAACTACGTAAAGATTAATAGGATGGCCTTTAAATTTTGAGTTAGGCCTCTACAAATGGTGTGGTAATTGGCTTTTCGTGAAAGCGGTTACACAGAGGTAGTTCCGTGGGGTCACGTTGAGTTCTGGAGGTGTTATGGGTGTGGCTACATTTGCTGTGGCCCTTCGGTTGTGCCGCTCACCGCTACTGAATGGGTTAAGATAGTTCAGAACTTCGGCATAGAAGTTACCCAGTCAGATGGCAGAGGATTATATTTAAGAAAGCGAGTAGACAACCGTTGCATTTTCCAGTACGACTATCAAGGGAAACAACTCTGCGCAATTCAGAATAACAAGCCACGTGCCTGCAAACTTTGGCCTTTCAAGGTATCCCATAGGCCGAAAAGGGGCAGCGCGGAGCTGGCTGCTTTCAACTACCATGGAGAGCGCTTTTACATCTATCTTGACACCCACTGCCCGGGGATCAAGATTGGAAAGCCAAACAAGGATTTCATGGAGGCTGTCCTACCGGAGTTCCTTGACATCTTTTTACGACATAGGGAAAAACAGTTCTACTCAACTATCCACCTCCCCAATGTAGGCAGAGGTTACCTCCCCATTAGAAGAGTCGGTGTTCTCCGCATTTAATCCAATACTTTACAAATAGGGAACTAGTAACAGCGCTGGTGCCTTTCACATAGTCTTCTATAGCTGCTCTGCAATGTCTTATGGCAGAGAAGTAAAAAGGCTAAGTGGATGCTGAGTTCTCTTTCTCCTTCTCTTTAAGCCTATTGAGCATCTTGCATGCCTCACATATATCACCGACCGAGGGCTCACCGCAGAGCTTACATTCCCTCAGCTTGGGTTTAGTTGCTCCCTTCATGAAGGAAGAAATCTTCTCGGAGGCATGATAGATGGTGAAACGGGTTCCGGGGTGGTTTGCCTCAAGCCTGCCTACGAATTCCCTTATCTCGGTTCTCATGGCTTGAGGTGCGTAGGGGCATTGAGCAGATTGGAACTCAAAGCCACGGAGGTAGGCATATAGTGTGGTCTCCTCTTCAGGTGTTTCGCGGAGTGGTTTGATCCGCGGGATGAAGGCGGCAACGCCTTCGGTGGTGTAAGGCTCTGTTCTTCCCAGCCGTAGGATGTCACCGTGAATAATGTTGAGAAATATTGTATGTGTCTCGTCGTCGAGGTTGTGGGCTGTAGCCACTTTAGTGGCACCTATTCTCTTAGCCGCTAGGTTTAATGCTTTACGCCTCAAGACGCCGCAGAAGGAGCAAGGTGTCAGCTCTCCTTTTATGCCTTTAACCTTATCGACTATCTCTTGAAGGGTTAAACCATAGAACTCTTGGAAGGAGACAACGATCTGCTCCACCCCAAGCCTCTTACATGCCTGAGCGGCAAGCCTTACTGCCTCATCTATGTATTTAGGAATACCCTCATTCACGGTCAGAGCTATAACCTCAGCGCGAGGGAATTCTCTCTCAATGCGATGGAGAATATGAAGTAAGGATAGGCTGTCTTTACCACCCGAGACTGCCACCGCTATCCTGTCGTCGGGTCTTAGCATATCATACTTAGAGATGGTCTTTCTTGTTCTTCTCTCAACTGAGGATAGGAAACATTGCTGACAGAGCCTCTCCCCTGAGTAGTGTCTAGTAAAAATGACCTCGCGACGGTGACAGTCCGTACAGATCATTCTCTTCCTTCCTTATATGGAGGGGAAACCGAACCTAATGCCTGTTAACACGATATTCATCGCCAAGATGGCGAGGTAGAAACCTGTTAACCCATAACGAATGGTTTTGGCATATCTTTCCGAATACTTCTCCGTGAGGTTGTAGACGATGCCGTCACCGTCGAGATAGCGGATTGGAAGAGCGTTGAAGATAGCTATGTTGATAGACAAGAGCTGAATCCAGAAGATTGTGAGGAATAAGTGGGAGAGTTCTATGTAATCTGCAACCATAATTCCGACGATAGCTCGCGGGGGCTCGTCTGAGGCTGCAACTGTCGCCACCAAGAGTTCAATGTAGGTTCCGTTCTTAAATTTGATGCCTAACAATGCAGGACTGCCCACAGCGACCTTTGCCATCTCCTCCGTAAAGGGTTCTACACTTGGAGTCGGTTTTCCTCCCACTGAAGTTATGATATCGCCGACTTGGAGACCTGCTACATCCGCCGGCTTGTCTGGTAAGACATTCTTGATCTCTACACCTGTGGGTGTGGGGGGCACGAAAGCAAATGCTAAGATGATCATCATGATGATGCCGAAGATGAGGTTAGCTGAGGAGCCTGCGGCTAGAACTCTGATCCTCTTTATTCGACCAGCAGCCTTGAACCCGTTCTCGTCAGGCTCCACAAAGCCTCCGGGAAGGATTGCGATCAAAAGGAAACCTGCGGACTTGACTGGTATACCCTCTCGCCTAGCCACGATGCCGTGGGCAAGCTCATGTACTACGATTAATACAGCAACGGATATGAAAAAGTAGGGAAGTGAATGGGTAATCGTTATAAACGGTATGACTGGGAAGACCGGGGCTCCAGTGGGCTCAACGTAGTAGAGGGCGAAGATATTTCTTATGAGGAAATAGGTAATGAAGATGATCATTCCGAAGCAGAGGACGATGGAAATGTTGCTAAAGATCTTAACTGAGCTGCGGAACCTCTGGGAAACGTAATCAAGGAAGCTGTTAACCCTCTTGGTTTTGTAGATGAGAAAGAATGGCTTCACGTCAAAGCCATGGTCTTCCAGCTTTAACACACGTCCCAAGAGACAAATGGCTACCCAGAAGGCCACGAAAGCTATGATAATCAGATTCGTCTGTTCACTTAGCCCAATTGGCCACAACTGTCATCGCCTCTTCCCAGTGCTCTCCCTAACCCACTTCAAGTATCTTGAATTGATTATCCCCTCTTGATGATAGTTACTGGATAAATACCTTTCATATGGAAGGGGCATCTTCTGTTCTTTGAATTAGCTGGTTCACTGAATGGGGTTCTCTGGAAAAAGGAGAATGTGAATAGGCCTATGTGGAATGTTATGGATCTAAATGGTTGGTGGTGATGTGCGGTTTTTATGTTTGTTTTCTAATGGTGCATATGACGCGGTCACCGGTTTTCAGGTTCAGTCGGTCTTTTATGTGGTTAGGGATGTAGAGGACGGCGACAGGGTATCTTCTGGCCCCTGCCCAAGTTAGGTCTGCTTCGAATTCTGCTTCTTTCTCGCTCATGGTTAGTACTCTGGGTCGCATGAAATAATTATAGGATAATTATTCTATATAAATGTGTTTTTATATTACTTTCATACTAACTTTCTATTACATTGCCGCAGAAGCAACGTATCCAAATTTTACTCGACGAGGTACACCTCAAGCTACTTGAAGAGTTACAACCCTACTTCGGAAACTCCACAAGCGAGGTAGCTAGAAGCATCATCCTAAGATGGCTTGAGGGCAACATAGGAAGTCCAAACCTTGAGAAACTGCGACAGAAAGGCGTCATAAAGTGAGCACCTGAACAATCTACACCAAACTCTTACCCATCTCTCGGGAGATCTAGCATGGTTACCATAAAGAAGCTTGAGATGGTAGGCTTCAAAACCTTCGCCCGCAAGACCGCTCTCTCCTTTGACAAACGCTTGAATATCATCCTCGGTCCCAACGGAAGCGGCAAAACAAACATAATTGACTCCATTCAGTTCGTCCTAGGCGAACTCAGCGCCAGAACCCTTCGAGCAACAAACTTCTCCTCTCTTCTCTACTCTGGGGGAAGTGAGATCCCCAAGGCGAAACATGGATCTGTTAACATTCAATTTGACAATCACGACCGAAGGATTCCCATAGACACTGATGTAGTAACCGTCTCCCGCTATATCCATGCTGATGGCACCAGCATCTACCGTGTCAATGGAAGAAGGTACTCCCGGTCAAGTCTGTTGGATGTCTTGGGAGTAGCTGCCCTCACTGGTGGAACAAACTTCATCAGTCAAGGCACAACGATGAAGATAGCGGATTTCTCACCTGAAGATAGAAGGAAAAACATCGAAGGCATTTTAGGGATAGCTGAGTACGACAAGAAGAAACATAGCGCCCAGGAAGAACTTAGGGAGGCGGAAACCAACCTCAAGGTTGCTGCTGGCCGATTTGAGGAGGTCAAGAAACGTGTTCTTGAGCTTGAGAAAGAGCGCAACGAGCTTCTCCGCTACAACTACATAAAAAAGGAGTTGAACCGTCTTAAAGCGGTGAGGCTCTCGGCAAGGGTTAAGGAGCTTCAAGCTGATATAGAGCGACTTAGCAGTGAGCTTGAGAGAAAGAACTCAACACTTGAGAACTTCAAGATTAAGCGTGAAGCCCTTGAGAGCCAACGCCACGACAGAGATCGGGAGTGGCATGACTACACGGTCGAAGTGGTGGATAAAGGAGGAGAGATGTTGGTCTCCCTCCAGAAGGAGATAGGCGACCTCACCTCACAAGTCGCAGGTCTCAAAACAACAATCTCTTCCTCCAAGACAAGCGTTCAATCCTACGAGAAAATGTCCACTGACAAGGTTGAGACCTTAAAATCTATAAGGTGCCAGTATCGGGAGGCCAAAAGAGAACTCGGAAAGATATCCACGGCCCGTGAGGAGATTAAAGAGATTCTTGGCCTTAAGAAGGCTAAGAAAGAAGAGATAATGGGTAAAATCGGTGAGATAAAACAGTTCCTAGACGATAACGTCAAACGATTATCAAGTATAGAGGAAGAGATCGGGCAACTTGAAAGAGAGGACAACCGCCTCGAAGTTAAGATCAAGGCTGAGAATGAAAGCTATGATATCCTACGTGAACAGGTAGAGACTCTGGCCTCACGTAAAGTATCCTTTGAGAACCTTCACGACGCCTTCTCCGCCCAGTACAAGCAGTTAAGCAACATGAAACAGAAAGAGTTGAAGAGCTATGGATCAATCCTGCAAACGATCGAGCGAGCCAAGAAGCAGAGGGAACTAGCTGACTCAGAGATAAATAATGCAGAGAGGATTGCTAAGCAGGCAAAGCTGAATGTAACAGAGTTTGAGTCTAGGAAAGACCTAGCAGATAATGTTCTCTCGGAAGAGAATGCTATAAACCACATAGAGCGCCTTGTTCAAACGAAATCCCTGACAGGAATCTACGGGCGCCTCAAAAACAAGATCAGGATAACCCGCGACTATCAGACGGCAATTGAAGCTGCTGCCGAAGGTTGGCTCCAAGCCCTCGTAGCCGACAATATGGACGCAGTCAGACAATGTGCTGAGAGCCTCAAGAGGGCTAAGATAGGAAGGGTGAAGCTTCTTCCCCTAGAGAACTTAAAAGCAGTAAAGGCAGTTAAGAAACCCAACATACCTGGGGTTCTGGGATCTGCCGTCGGCTATGTCACCTGTGCACAACAGTATCAACCGGCAGTCAACTTCGTCCTAGGTGACACTCTGATTGTTGTAGGGGAGGATGCTGCCCTAACCGTATCTAGGGAGGGATACCGTGCCGTAACAGTTGAGGGCGAGGTCTATGAACCGGGTTTACGCCTAGAGGTCGGCTTCTACCGTGAGCCTATAGATCTCTTTGAGGTTCTACCCAGCAGCAAAGCAATAAATATGGTTAAAGAGACCGTGAGCTCCTTCGAGGATCTCCTAAAACGCAGGCAGGCTGACTTCAAACGCTTTGGTGAGGATCTCATAAGGTTTGAGGGAGATAAAGTTCTCAGAGGAGATGCCATCAAATATTTTGAACGAGAAGTAGAAGAGCTAACTCGGAACATCCGAAGGATCCATAATGATATAGTTACCTTGAACAGGCGTCTCCGAAGCTTCAGGTACCGTCAAGGTAAGATGAAGGCTTCCGTAGATGAAGCGGGGGCTCGGAGGGCTGAGATAGCGCAACAGCTTCATAACCTGCGAATTGAGGCTGTCAAAGTCAAGAGGCAGGTGAAGCCTGAGACTGTTACGCGATATAAGAGCGAGGTCGATAGTCTTGATGCGGAGATAAATGACCTCCAACGCCAGTTCAACGAGTTGAACAGCAACTACTCCACACATGAATCCAACATAAGGAACGTTCATACTCCCGCCCTCAGTACTGCCAGTAAAGATCTCAATGGTATCCGAAAGCTAATGAGGAATAGGCGGAGGGATATGGAAAAGGCTAACCAGAAGCTGACTGCGGCGCTTGAAAAACTTAAAGAGCTGGATAAAGAGAAGGCGAAGTTCTCTGATAGAATGATGGCGAGGAAGGAAGAGTTCAAAAAGTACGAAGGGCAAATGGGAGATATTAATCGGCAGATAAATAAGATAGATCGCGATATTGCGCCCATCAACCAGACGGTCGACAGCCTGAAGGAGAGTCGTATGCGTGCTCAGATAGCGCTTGATGGAAGCAAAAGAGAAATTGAAGAACTTGGATACAAGGAACTTGTTGACATCAAACCGGAGGATGTTGAGATCTCAGAAAGTCTGATCGATAATCTTCAGGGAGAGTTCAATAACCTCATCAGAAGACTGAACATGAACGCTGAGGTACTCTATGAGCCTCAGAGAGAGAACTACAAGCAGCTATCGGTTAGGATAAATCAGCTTGAGGATGAGAAGCGGGAGATCTTAGAGTTTATGGAGTCCGTTGAGAGGGAGAAGCGGGAGACCTTCTTCGCAGCTCTCAAAAAACTGAACGGGAAGTTCTCCCAGACCTTCCAATCCATAACCACAGGCAGGGGATGGCTCGAACTTCAAGATCCAGAAGATCCATTCACAGGAGGCCTTGACATAGTCGTCGAGTTCCCAGGTAAATCCCAGATGCTTATCACAGCAGCTAGTGGCGGTGAGAAGTCGGTGGTAGCTGTCTGCTATATCTTTGCGCTTCAAAGCCTAGCTCAATCTTCACCTTTCTACATCTTCGATGAGATCGACGCCCACCTCGACCCCATGAATGTTCAGCGGCTCGCTGATCTTCTCAAGCAGGAGACAGAGGACTCGCAGATAATTGCCATCTCCTTCAAGGAGGCGGTAGCAGCCAAAGCTGACAGGGTCTTTGGGGTCTACGCCACCAAAGGTGTCTCCCATGTCGTATCTATGCCCTCCCAGGTGGTGAAGATTCCGGCTTGAAGAAGGTTGTCTGTGAGAAACCCTTTTGGCTGAAGCCTCCTTGGCACATACTCTTCGATTTGGTTAGACTTCATAAGATCAGGCCTTGGGATGTGGATCTCACAAGATTACTCTCTTCCTTTGTCAGTGAGATGCGGGAGCACAGCTACATAGACTTTGCAGCCTCTGGTACCGCTCTATTCTCCTCCAGCATCATTCTACGCCTCCAGTCGGAGCAGGTTATGAAGCTAGAGGAACCACCTGTCCCACCACCAGTCAGACCGGTTGAAATTCTGCCTCCACCACTGCAGCTGCCCTTCCGCTATGAGTTCACTTCAACCACTCTAGATAATCTTATGACGGCTTTGGAGGACGTTGTGAAGCATGAGAGCGAACATAGGCCCGTCAAGTTGGTGAAGTTTGAGCCGCCTCCCCCTGACTTCTTCAAAGAGTACGATCGTTTCTTCATGGATATAGAGTCCAAGATCGATGACTTCTACGGTAACCTCAAGGCCATGACCCGAGGTAAAATTGTACCCTTCGCAGAAATAGTTAAAGGCAAGGTAAGAATTGAGATTATCCGAACTTTCCTCCTTCTCCTCTTCCTAGCTGGCAAGCAATATATCCAGCTCCTTCAAGATGAGGAGTTCGGAGAGCTCTATGTAGACGTATCCAAGGAGCCTGATAGAGATGTCAGACCTCTTACAGTGTGAGAAACCAGCTGAGCGGGACCTCAAGCCTGTTGAGAAGCTTGAGGCGTCACAACCACCCGCTCAGGCTGCTCAAGAAACTCGAGAAGCAGAGGTAGAGCAAGCTGCCCGCGAATCTGAAAACAATAAGAGACTAATAGAGGCTGCTCTCTACGTCGCAGGCTACCCCCTTCCACTCAAAACTCTTGCCTCTATCACCCGCACTTACTCGAAGAGGAAGGCTCGGGAACTTGCTCGAAGTCTTATAGACGAGTATAAGAACAGAGACGGAGCGTTGGAGGTTCTTGAGACTGAAGACGGCAAATTTGTCATGCAGCTTAAACACCAGTTCGTCCACCGCGTACGAAGGCTCTCCATGAAACCCCTGCTCAGCGAAGGTCCCCTTAAAACTCTTGCCTACATAGCCCTGAGGCAGCCCCTCGCCCAAGCGAAACTCATCCTTGTAAGAGGTGGCCAAGCCTATGACCATATCTCCCGCTTAGTCGAGATGGGCCTAATTTCACGGGAGAAATTTGGAAAATCTCAGTTGCTCAGAACAACTGAAAGGTTTGCAGACTACTTCGGTTTCAGCAAAGAGTCGCGGCTGATGAAGAAACAGCTTGAGGTCATCTTGGCCAATATAGAGGAAGAAGTCAAGAAACGCAAAAAGAAAACATCGAAAAAGGAAGAGATGGAGAAGGGTGAGGAAAGCGTAGAAGAGGAAGCCTAAGAAACTGAAAATTCCGGGTCTTCAGCTAGCAGGGTGGGCTTTCTATCTATTCTTACTCCAGTAACCGAGTTTAATGTTAAGTTCTACTCAAATGTACGGAGGTTGCTTTAAATGAGGTATATACTTCGTCTCCGATTTTTAGCCCAAGTTCTTCAGCTGAGTTCTTGGTGATGAGCGCTTTCACTCCTTTATCAAGTTGAATTCGAACTGTTACTCCTAGGTCGGTTATCTTCACGATTCTTCCTTTTACATTGTTTCTGGCGCTACTTTTCAGGGAAGTGCGGGAGAGGGTTACGTTCTCGGGCCGGATGAATGCCTTCACCCTTCCTTCCATATAGGGGGAAAGAGCCGATATATCGAAATCTTCAGTCTCCACATGTGCAACGCCGCCTTCATTTGATTTCACTTCTCCTATGAAGATGTTTTCAACCCCCACAAAATCTGCCACCTCACTGGATGTTGGTTTGTTGAAGATGCCTTGAGGGGTATCTACTTGAACCACTTTGCCATCCATCATCACGGCAATCCGGTC
>DAOVDL010000039.1 GCA_030669485.1 Candidatus Bathyarchaeota archaeon | reverse complement strand
CTATCTGTAACAGGCCTCTGCATTCGGCGTACTGTTTTGCATGTCGAGAAAACTTTGTGTTACAAACTATCATCGCCCCGGTGAAATTCTCAGAATTCAAGCCCAGTTTATAGCCTTCAGTTAAGTCTTCGAGTGTTGCCCAAGCAATGCGAGAGGGATCAAGACCGGTGTAGGTGTGATGGTTGTAGTGATGCTTAATCTCCACCATAAGGGTTTCATCGCCTTTTCTAGCGACTCCATCTATTTCATGTTCTACACATTTCCCTCTTATGATTTGATTAGAAGTTACCGTGTAGCCTTGTTCCTGAAGTATGAGACGTACAAACTGTTCAAAATCGGGTTGCGATCGCAATAGGCTGATGGCTTTTCTTAGGTCAATTTGATGTTTGAGTTTAGGATGATAATTTTTTAGATAACGGAAGATCATTTGTAAGATTTTCTTGGTCGGTATACCGTCATATGCCCTCTTCTTAATTTTCTCTGCTACCAACTCGGAGGCTTCTTTTTCTGCGCCCATCCTTATGCAAGTGTTAACAATTTTTTCTTTATCGAATAGTTGCCTCGTTCCATCAAACTTAATAACTTGGATTTCAGACAAGTCGCCTTTCTCCTGTTCTCTAACAGATCCCCCGTTGATGGAGTCTTTCGACATTCTTAATAAATTAGTGAGCAATTGCGGCATCAAGAGTTCTCGCGTGCACTTGGTTGCAGGAATAAGTTTTACTTCAGGCATTCAGCGCGCGCGCAATTTTTTACGTTGAAATGTTAGTTTTGTATTTCTCGCGCACACGGTTTAAACAGTAAGCATATTGGGAGAAATGAATATTAAGGAATGCGCACGTGCGGGTTGTTTGGTCGTGATTATAGGACTTATTCCAGACGGCAATCGTAGATACGCTAAAAAACAAGGTATCCCCAGAATTGAAGGGTTCCGGAAAGGCGCAGAAACGCTAAGGAAATTCCTAGATTTCTGTTCCAAAAAGGATGTTTCAACTATAATCGTTTACGCTTTAAGTGAGAGCAACCTTAGAAGGTCCAGAGATGAGCTTGAAGAATTGTTTACTGTTTATCAGGAAGAGTTTAGGAAATATTTGAACCCAGATACTCATCGAAAGCAGGTCAGGTTTCAATTCTACTCCACCCAACCAGACACACTTCCCGCCTCCCTCAAAGAAGTGATGAACCAACTAACTGAGGCCACCAAAGCATACACGAAATATTGCATTAAGGTTTTAATGGCATAGAGCGCCCAGCACGAATTTTTGAACGCTTGTTTGAAGGCTGCCAGAAAATTAACCCCTTTAAAAATAGAATCTCTCCTAATGATAAAAGAGAAACCCGATTTAATCATAAGAACATGCCATTATCAAAGATTATCCGATTTTCTAAGCGTTCAAGCACAGCATTCTGAACTTTATTTCATAAAAAAGTTATTTCCAGAATGCACAGAGGAAGACTGGGAAGCCGCTCTGACCTGGTTCCATACCCAAAGAAGAAAATTCGGGCGATAAGACAATACAATCTTTGAAGGCAGCGCGCGCATTAAACGATAATAAACCTTTTTATTATTCAAAAGTTAAGCAATATCAAGGCAAGCTATAGGAGAACTAGTTGTATGGCGATGAGTGACGTTGAAAATGGCGGTCGAAGACGCCGCCTGTACTGGCTACTGTCGATCGTGTTAATCATTATTTTCGCCGTTTTTCTTAGTCGGGAGATCGTGATTTTCTGGCTTAACCTTTCTGAGTTTGGGGAGCTTTTCATTAAACCCATATACTTTGGTTTGCTGGGCGGGCTTATCCTTTCAGCTCTCGTTTTCTTCAGGGTGGATTTCAAGAATAGGCGATCCATAGCCTGGTGGGTTATCAGGCTCGTCATCAAGTTGATACGCTCTGGGGGAATCATGGAAAGGATCTCACCAGAGTGGTTCGACTTTGATAGCTTCAAGTTGTCCCCTCTAAAATTTTTGGTTTGGCAGGTCACCAAGGTTTTGGTGGGTATGTTCTTCTTCACCAACGTGATGTTTGGCATGGCGGTGAACGCGGTCATGCTAGGCTGGGAATCAGGCCTAGGAGAGTTGCCGAGGATCTTTGGCCTCCCCTTCACGACTCCTCCCTTGGACATGGTCTATGCTGAAGCCAACGTCGTCTCCTTAATCCCTTCCTTAACTCTTCTGGTTCCACCAGTGCTTTCCGCCCTGTGGGTGCGTCTCATACTCCTAGTGGCAGTAACCCAGTTTACCCGTATCATTGCGCCTCGGGTCGTGGCCTACCTTTGGGGTCTAGAAACGCCTAACTTAGGCAGGTTTACATCAACCATCCAAGCCCTAGCCGCCGTGTTCCTACTTTGGTTTATGCTCACAATGTTCTTTCCCTCCTTCATAGATTATAATACGAGGTACTGGATTCTAGGCCTTAGTGTTGCAGGGGTCTCCTTGGCCGTGTTCACCCTCTTGGATAGGCGAAGGATTGGAGGAGGAGTTGGAATGCGCTTTGGCTTGCGTCGCCGTGTTTACCTTCGCCTAGGCGTCCTAGCCTTGATCGCTTTAACCGTCAGCTCTGTAGTGCTGATCAACAACAGCATCGCGGATATGAGGAAAACAGAGTGGCTTGGTCCATACAACGCTCAGCTTATCTCTGTGAGCAGGTACCTCGCTGAGCTAGATGAGGTTCAGGAGGGTCCGTACGAATTTGGCTTGACATCTATTCCCCCCAATCAGATCGACTACTGCGTTGCACAAAACAAGGAGCTCCTAGACAAGGTGCGTCTGTGGGATCAGGTGGGATCCTTTGACAAGCTTAGACCGGAGATAGGTTTGATACCCTATGTAGATTTCACGGAAGCAGATCTCCTACGCTTCAACGGCTCTCTCTACTGGAGTGCCTCTATGGATCTTATTCTACCTGAAACCGTCTTGCCGGCGGATCGATGGTACGCCGCCCACCTGGTGTACACCCATGTGCCCAGCGGCTTCCTGATGCTGGACGGTCACGGGGGGAGGGTCGTTGATGCAGCCGAGTTCTTTCAACAGAGAAGGGTCTACTATGGTGAGGGGGGTCTCTTCCGAGAGACCTGGATTGCGTATCCCGTCGGAAGAGCTGAGAGCGATGAAGTGGGAGGGCACTTCTACGATGGTAGAGGGGGATTAGATGTTTCCCCGCCCTTGAGCTGGATTTTCGAGCCTAACTTCCTCCTTTCCTATCCCACCACAACCATGCGGGTTCTTAGGTACAGGGACGTGTACAATCGCATGCGGCTGTTTTTCCCATACTTCACATATGAGTTCGGGGGGGAACATGTGGACGTATGGCCGGTGACCGACGGTAAACAAACCTTCTGGGCCATACCCCTCATCGTGTTTCTGGACACTAGGAACGTGCCGTGGAGCGGTGGGAATCCTCTGGGAAGACTTGTGGGCTACGCGTTGATAGACGTGTACCACGGGGACATCCAGTTAATCATCCTGGGTGACGATTACTTCAGCCAGCTGTTCAAGAGGGTTTACAGTGAACACGTTTCCACGGAGGTACCAGAATGGCTGAAGCCTCAATTAAGGTATCCTGAAGAGCTTTTCGAGTGGAGAATCGCCACGTACAACTTTTTCCACGTTACCGACCCCGCCACCTTTATCGCAGCCAAGGAGTTCTTCTTGATGCCTGCGGGTCTCGACACTTATTACATCATAGCCCAGCCTCCCGGCTTCGAGGAACTAGAGTATATAGGACTGCTATCCCTAGAGCTTCGGGGAGCACTGGGAGAAAACCTTGCCGGCTATATGGTGGTTAGAAACGATTACCCCTACACCGGCGAGATGATTTTCTACCAAGTACCCTTGGAGGCGGAGGCCAGGCTTTTGGGTCCAACGGCCATAGATGAGGCCCTAGAAAGGAACCCAGACTTCGCCACGTTGAGGACGCTTCTGGGGGATCCCCGTGTAGGGAATCACATCTTCTACAGGATTGGTGACTACGACGTGTTCTTCATACCGGTCTACACAGCACCCGGAGGGGGTGTTGTCACTCAGCTCGGAACCATTGCGACGGTGGGAGCGGACTTCACAGGGGAATACTATGTGGGTTTAGGCTCCACTGTTGAGGAAAGCTTCCGGGCCTTCTTAGCCGAGATAGCTGGGGTTGAAGCCCCTCCACCTATGCCTGAGCTAAGTGAGGAAGAGAGGGTCGCCAACCTAGTCCAAGTCTTTGAGGAAGCCGTTCTAGACATCATACAGGCTGAGGCGGTTACCGCACCCGTTGAAGTAGCTGAGGGGAGCGTTAAATACGTGTCTGAAGAGGATTGGAGTAACACTCAACCCCTCATAAACTCCTTCGTTGAAGAGTGGGTTAAGCCCCATAACCTATCAAGGGTGTACATGTGGACCGAGGATTCAAAGGTGAACTTCGGAGTGTTTCTGCGTGTTGAAGAAACGCTTGAGCTACATTATATAACCATTGAGTTAACGTAAGCGAGAGGTGTAGCTTCATGAAAGGGAAGCGGAAGAACCCTGAAGAACCCTTAAACATACTGTCGATAATAAGCATAGCCGTAGTGGCTTTACTCCTAATCTTACTCTTCAAAGTTAAGGGAGGCATCCTGGGGATGGTTCTTGGAGCCGTCGCAGTGGCAACGCTGATCTACTGGCTGAAGGAGATAAAGAAAATCTTTAGGGAAGAAAAAGCCTACCCCACGGGTGAAGTGGAGTGGTTCTACGACCTCATCGACGACGGAGAAGGCGTGACCCTCATAGCCAAGGTGCCTGGACCGGCTGAAGAGGTTAAAGTCAGACTCCGCAAAGGCGTCTTGGAGATAAGGGGCGGCGGCAACTTCGAGCGAAGAGTACAAGTACCTAAAGAGGTTGAACTCCAAGACAAGTCGTATATTAACGGCGTGCTACATGTGAGGCTTCAAAAGCTAAAGCGGTCTAGAGGCTTCAAGAAGCTTATAAATGAATGGAATCGTTGAGCTTCTCACTAACCCAGCGCGCGCGGTTCTTTAATGATGAAAACACCCTAGCATTGTGATTATTAATAATATTTTTCATTAACAGATCCATTGCTATTAAAAAAGCTTTCTCCAATTTTGCAATCTTGTTCAAGTCGGAATTCTCCTTTTCTAATCGTCTGATTCTATCTTGAAGTTTCCTTTCATAATTCCTATGAAACATATCGCTAATTGCTTCTCGTTCGATCGATCAAGAACACTCTAGTTAAGGCCAATCCCGCTCTTGCTACTGAGTACGCTGACGCCATGACTTTACTCGCCACCTTAACAGCCATTTTATTGGTTTTAGAGTTTGTTACGTCAGCCAAGAAGGTTCTAGGGATTATTGTAACGCTTGGCTGGGCCTTCCTAATCACAAGTATGGCCATTACGCTCTCCGTATAAGCTAAGAAAGAAGAGAGCGAGTGATAAACTACAAGCCTTTGAACGTATTTCAGCATAACGTTCGTTAATAAGCCTTAACGAACCTAATTCTCGAAAAGGTAATGCGATATCGTGACCTTCAGGATCTCTTTAACCCAAGGGATTGTGACCTTTTCAACCTCTTCGCGGATCTCCTTTTCAATTTCCTTGTCCTCCACCTCTTCGGCCTCTGGAACCAAAGTCGCCGTAATGACGACGTATTTTCCCCTCTTCTTCAAGCCGCTCCGCCTTCTCGAGCCAAGCTAGCCTCACTCCTCGAGGATCTCGATTCCGTAGTGCCTGAAAAGGCGTCTCAGCGCGTCCTTAATGACCTCGGCCCGGCTCACGTAGATGCCCTGCCGGATCAAGCGTTCCATAGCATCTAGGTATGGCTTCCACATGTCCAAAGAAGAATTAAGCGTGAGAGTTCGGATGAGCAAGGAGATGATCGAGGCGCTGGACCTCACGGTGAAGATGGGCGCCGCAACCTCTCCAGTGTAGAGTTCTATACGATTTTTGTCACGGTGTAAACTTGTGAACAAAACAGCAAGGTGAC
>DAOVDL010000087.1 GCA_030669485.1 Candidatus Bathyarchaeota archaeon | reverse complement strand
AGGCCTAGTTCTTCCCATCTCAACTTGAAATCTTCTAACTATGCACTCAAATGTTTCGATGACTGCGAAGTTATTGTTCTTTAAAGCCTCAACTGTTTTTAGAACCTGCTCTATGGTTGGGCTGAACGAGGCTAAGACCCCACCACCTACAAGGGCTCGATGGGCGTGAGGGATCACAAGCCAAGGCGTTGCCAGATCTAATACAACCGCGTTTACCTCAGATTCCTCAATGCCTTGAGTAACGTCAGCCTTTTTAAGGGTGACCAATTCGGAGACGCCGGCTCGTTTAAGGTTTTTCTCAGCTACCTCTATAAAATTGGCTTTGATTTCGTAACTGTAGATCTTTCCATCAGGCCTCACATATGAGGCTAAGAGTGTTGTGAGAGCTCCGCTCCCCGTCCCAGCTTCAACCACTTTTGACCCTGAACCTATGTCAGCGTAAAGTAGAAGAAGAGCCATATCCTTCGGATATATTATCTGCGTTCTTCTGGCGATCTTCTGAATGTAATCCGCCAAGGTTGGCTTCAGGGCGATGAACTGCACATTCGAGCTACTCTTGATGCGGGTTCCGAAGTTCTTCCCGATGAGGCTACCTAGCTCCACAAATCCTTTATGAGTGTGAAAGTTTTCACCCTTCTTGACCTTAACCAAGTATCGCCTTTTATTGTCGAGGTAAAGTAAGATATCTCTACCCTCATCAATCCTGTTACTCACTGACTACTCACATCTCCTTCCTTCAAACATAGGTTGAGGAAGTTCTCTAGTATTATATGACCGTCGCTTGTTCCATCAATTTCTGGGTGAAACTGAACACCGAACTGTGGCTTTGACTGGTGTTTCACAGCCTGTATTCTACATTTAGCGGAACTTCCGTAGTTCGTTAAGTATAAGGGCATGCATACAAGCTCATAGAGGTGGTTTTGTTGCGTCTTCAGCCGCCCATAGCCCGGAGCTAGAGGGTAATCTTTGTGGAACTTCACTTCAACAATGCCTTCCTCAATCTCTGGCATACGTCTAATTCGAGCTCCGTGGCAATACCCTAAGATCCTCATCCCTAAGCATATGCCTAGAACCGGGATCTCAGTGGATGCAAGGAAGCGTTTATACAAGTTCAATATTTCCTTATAGCGCTCGCGGGGTAGTGCACCACCTGAGATTACTACACCCAAGAAATCACCCGTCGGAAGACGGGTAGGCGGCTTGACCTCCACGGAGGCATTTAAGCTTCGGAGAGACTTAACGAGTAGATCCAAGGTTTCACTATTGTTGTTGAAAACCAATATCTTTCTATTTCTTACAGTGTCCAAGATTTGTGCTTCCGATCGAGGTTAAGCTATCTATATGTGGGTTTGGTCGTCCAAAGCCTATCCGTTTAATCGAGTCATTTTCCATAAGCCTCTAGAGCTATCTTCATCCTCTTCAATGCCTCCTTGAGGTTTTCCATCGAGGCAGAATAGGATATCCTTATGTGCCCCTCCCCGCTTTTGCCGAAGCCTACACCTGGACTGACAACTACATGACCTTTCTCTATGAGGTACTTGGACAACTTGAGAGAATCCATCTCAAGCTTTGAGATGTCTGGGAAGACGTAGAAGGCACCACAGGAGTTGGGACATCGAATGCCAGATATCTGGTTTATGCCTTCCAAAAAAATCTTTCTCCTATTAGCATACTCTTTTAACATATCCTCAACGCATTCATCGGAACCTTGAATGGCAGCTAAAGCTGCCTTCTGAGCTATAGAGTTTGCACAGACATTGACAGCTCCCTTGACCTTCAGAACCTCCGCTATAATTTTCGGGGTCGCTGCCAAGTAGCCTATTCTCCAACCTGTCATAGCATAGGTCTTGGACAAACTGTTAATTATCAGGGTTCTCTCCTGCATCCCAGGAAAAGAGGCTATACTAGGGGGGCGTTCCCCCTCGAAGACAAATCGGTCATAAACCTCATCAGAAATCACGTAGAGATCGTGATCTACAGCCAGATCTGCGATACTTTTCAAAATGTCTTCGCTATAGACCATGCCCGTTGGATTGCAGGGGTTATTAATTATTATTGCTTTCGTTCTATCAGTTACGAGGTTAGAGATAACCTCAGGGTCAACCATCAGGGTTTCCCTATCCACTGGCGCGGGCACTGGTTTACCTGAGGATATAGTAACTGCGGAGACATAGGGTGAATAGTAAGGATCTGGAATTATAACTTCATCACTAGGGTCTACCAGACTTGTTATGGCTATGGAACATGCCTCAGCCCCGCCGCTAGTTATTAACATGCCGTTCTTAGGGTCTACATCCAAGCCTCGCTCAATCTTAAGCCTCTTGGCAATTGCTTGCCTAAGTCCAAGGATCCCTCCCTCCGGCGTATAATGTGTAAAACCTTTCTCAAGGGCTTTCTTCGCCGCTTCTATTATGTGAGTTGGCGTAGGAAAGTCAGGCTCACCAGTGCTTAGGTATATCATATCTTTTATGCCCATTTGAACCGCATAATCCTTTATCGCCCTGTGGAGGGGTCTACCTATGCTTTTTGTTTTTTCCGCCATTTCCTTCAAGCTGAGCCACCACCTAACGGCAATCTCTGCAACGTTAAAAATGATACATGTTTAATAAAATATTTCATAACATATGATCAAAACAATTTTAAAAATGTTATCAGGGCAAAAAAGTAACATGATTATTTTATTTATGTTCCCTATACTTGCACAAAAATTTTAAATAATTTAGTTAATGGAATTATAGCTGGAGGGATAACATTTGCCTAAGAAGAAGGCTACGAAGAAGAAAGCAAAAAAGAAGAAATAGTTTAAAGCATAAGCCAAAACAGCGAGGCTAGCGTTGACCTTGCATCCTTTTCACTCTTAAGTTTGTATTTCTGGAATGATTCTTTAGCTTGCGCTTTCTACTACAAACAATTTCTTAACCCTAACTTTTCGGCCCAAGGAAAAGTTCTTATTGATGCATATGTATTTGTTTTCGGTGAGGTTTTTACATGGAGAAAAACTCGGTAGAAGCTGCTCCAAGCGTAAAGCATGTCTACGGAACAGTGACCGTGAAACGAGGCTTCGCCAAGATGCAGAAAGGCGGAGTCATAATGGATGTAACAAATGTGGAACAGGCTAAAACTGCTGAGGAAGCTGGTGCAGTAGCAGTTATGATCCTAGATAAGCTTCCAGCAGATATCAGGAGAGCGGGAGGCGTAGCTCGAATGTGTGACGTGAAGATAATAGAGGAGGTTCTAGACCAAGTCACGATTCCAGTTATGGCCAAGTGCCGGATAGGTCACTACGTTGAGGCTAAGGTTCTTGAGACCATTGGCGTTGACATGGTGGATGAGAGCGAGGTCCTAACGCCTGCCGATGAACACCATCACATAGACAAGCGGGATTTCACTGTTCCCGTCGTCAACGGTGCTAGAGATCTGGGTGAAGCATTGAGGAGGATAGCTGAGGGCGCGGCAATGATAAGGACAAAAGGTGAAGCAGGTACTGGGAACGTGACTGAAGCTGTTAGACACATGAAAGCAGTTATGGGGAGCATTCGAGATCTTCAAGGGGCCAGCGACGAGCAACTTCTAGATGCAGCTAGGGAGTACCGTGTTCCCTTCGACCTTGTCAAGGAAACGACACTCCTAGGACATCTTCCAGTCGTCAACTTTGCAGCTGGCGGCATCGCAACACCAGCCGATGCTGCTCTTATGATGATGCTTGGCACCGACGGAGTGTTTGTCGGTTCAGGGATCTTCAAGTCGGAAGACCCTTTGGAGAGAGCAAAATCTATAGTCTTGGCGACAGCCTACTGGGATGAACCTGAAGTCATTGCTGAAGCATCTCGTATGATAGCTGAGAAGAAGTCTATGCTAGGATTGGACATAAAGATGCTTAAGCCTGAAGAACTGATGCAGATGAGGGGACATTGAAGGTGACATCGAACCCAGATCTAAAGATAGGGGTCTTAGGACTTCAAGGGGCAATATCGGAACACATAGAGACGGTGAACCTCACCCTACGGTCTATGGGTCTAAAGGGCAGTACATTAACCGTTAAGAGTGAGGAACAGTTGGATGAGATTCATGGTCTCATAATTCCTGGAGGAGAGAGTACAACAATAGGGCTTCTTTCTAAGCGCAGGGGACTAGTTGATGGATTGGTGAAGATGGCGGGGACCGGTATGGTCATGATGGGAACCTGCGCCGGGTTA
>DAOVDL010000176.1 GCA_030669485.1 Candidatus Bathyarchaeota archaeon | reverse complement strand
AGGGATCCCCCTCTCCGCCAGCAACTCGTAGAAGGCCGCTCTGGGAATGCCCAGCATCTCAGCTGCCCTTCCAGCGGACAGCTCACCAGACGAGTACATCCCCAGAACCTCGACTAGAAACTTCTCCCTTATCCGTTCAGGCACAGCTACGGTGGTCATCTCGCCTCACCTAATAGGTTATGAAACTCCTTTAAGACCTCTTCGCCCACCCTGTAACCCCCCTCAACCAGCCTCTCAGCATCCTCCCCAGCCTCATCAACCCCTATAATCCCCCGCCTCACCGCCTCAACCAACACGCCGAGGCAGCCTAGAACGTTCACACCCGACTTTTGAGCCAAACCCCGAACCGCCTCCTCATCCGCCAAGATCAATGCAGCCCCAGACTCACGTGCAAGCTGCACGGTCTCCGCGTTTGGAAGGTGTATCCGGTGTCTAACAGACAGCTCCCTTGCCTTCCCTCTATCGGTTACATCAACCACCTTTACCCAACCCTCATGAACAGCGTTCTCCGTCTCTGAAGAACCCGCCAAACCCCACCCCCTCTCAACAACCTCCACATACACATCACGCACAACCGTGACCTCACCATAAACCTTTTTGAGCAGATCAAACCGCCCTATCTTAGAGAGATGGATCAGTATTGAAGCATCAGCAACCACTCTCAAAATCTCACCAACACTCTCAAATTTTAGCTAACAGCACCCACTGAATGATTTGGACAGAAAGCTATAATCTACTCCACCCATCGCCCTCATAAGGACAGCTACTTAACTGAGACCGCTTGGCTTGAAAACTTTTCTCTCACCAACTGGAAGTAGCTTCCAACCTGAATCTGAACCACCCTAACAAGTATATTAGCCTTATCAAGACATCAGCCAGATGAGGAAGTAGGCGGGGAGGAGGTAGGGGATCAGTTCTCCTGCAGGGGGTAGCGGCAAATCACATCAACCAGAGAAGTATGCCTTTACTCAATAAGTATTCTAGAACAGTTCACAGATAAATAATTTCACTCTAAAGGTTATGAGAAGTCTGTTAGGTGCCCCTGCACCTTCCAAGGGCTGGAAGTGGACTGGGGGAGTTGCCTTTGAAACAGTGAATCCTCTTTTAGAGAGGGATGTGTTGCGGTTAAATTTTAAGACCTTCAACTAATCCGTTGGCACCGGGTCTATAACTTCAAGCCAATCTACCCGTTTAAACGCCTCATCATGCGTCATAATTCTGTTCAAACCCAAGGTCTCCGCTGTAGCCAAAACTGTGGCATCCCTCCCCCCTACCCCCTGAGTGGAATACTTCGCCAGAAGCTCCACCGCCTTCACGGTGAGGTCGTAGTCAAGGTCAATAACCGTGAAAGGGAAGCTGAGAAACACATCAAGTTTACCCCTCCCGACAACAGGCCCCATACTCTTAACCAAGAAATGAGCCACCTCAATTAAGATAACAGTGTTAACCGCTATCCTCTCAGAGCTGAGAGCCTTCTCAACCCTGTCCACCACGAACCGATGCTCCGGTGCACCCCCATCGAAATAGTACGCCCAGATGTTCGAGTCAACGATGAGCATGCGCAACGCCCCAGATCTCCTTAAGTTCACTAGGCCTTATCCGCGAGCCGTGTACGCACCCCTTAAGCTCCTCTATAAACCGCTCAGCCCTCAACGCAGGCTTCAGCACAACCTCCTTCCCTCTAACCTCTATGAGTATGCTTTGGTCAGGCTTCAAGCCCAGCCTCTCCCTCAGCTCCTTCGGAATGACCACTCTTCCACGCCTGTCAAGGAAAGTTACACCCATCTTCAATCCCACCCCACATATTTTCCCAGCCACATATAAACCTTAAGGAAACCTAAAGAGGCCCCACTCAAATTGACAGCAAAACTTCCACATCGCCACCAACTGCCACCAAAAATCCCCAAGTTGGACACCTCCCCTCTTCACCCAACCAGTTAAACCGAAAAACAGTCGAGGGAAGTAGGCTGGGAGGAGGCAGGATCAATTCTCCTGCGGGCGACAGCAAACCCATCAACCACAGGAGGATACCTGCGGCAGCCCTATGGGGATAGGTATAAGTGGCCTAACCTTTTACTGTACTTCCCCCTTAAACTGCTCAGCTCCTTCAAATACTCCTCAACAGGAACCTCAGCCAGTTTAGCCCGTACTCTGTGAATCTCCCTCATGAACTCCGGCTCCTCAAGCTTCACTTCAGCCAACCTACACCGCCTCATCCGGCCTTATGATCTCAGGGGTTGAATACCCCCGTTTACCGTTAATTAGCTTAACCATACGCTTGGTCTTTAACTTTACGATATGACTCAGATTCCAGCTGACCAATGCATCAAACCCTCCCACACAGGCCACAGCAATATGCTCAGCATCAGCCCTATATCTCGCCGGAATAACTCCCCGCCCAACATACTCACCTGCAAGCCTCATAGCCTCACGTGTTAAGGGAAGTATCCTGATTTTATGTTCCTCGACGAACGTTAACAGTTTCTCCTTAACCTCCTCATCACCCCTCTCCAACTCTGCGATCGTAACGTCAGATGTATAATTTTCATAACCCTCCGCCTCAGCCACCTCAAAAAACTGTCTAGTCGCCTTCAGCATCCAATTCAGGGCATAGTAATAGGCA
>DAOVDL010000075.1 GCA_030669485.1 Candidatus Bathyarchaeota archaeon | reverse complement strand
TCAGTGCCTACATCCAAGATCCTAATACAACTAGACATGGAAGATTCGCCGCAAGCCGTTGACGCCGCTGAGGTAAATATGGTCTAGGACACTTCCCCCTGCCTCCCTCAGCTGCAAGCAGTCAACTAGATCCTTGTGGCTTCCCCCCGCCAATCCATCGGCAAGAAGGGCTGCACCCTGAGCTGCCTCCTTCACCTCAGACGCAAAGCCCTCTATTCTCCTCACATCTCCGTATCTGGAGAGCCTCTCAACAGCCTCCGCGTACAACTCCTCAACACGAGTAAGCCGACCTGAAAGAAGTATCTCCCTCGGCTTCCTCACCGAAACCTTCAAAGAGAGGACCCCTCTCTCGATGCTTTCCATCAGGTTCTCCAAAGCCATCTGACACCGCTCCTCCTCCCGACGCTCTGCTAGCTCTTCGGGAGTGCGTCTCTTCAGGTCAGCTACATAGGCGGCTCCGCCTTGGAAGAGAAGATCTCGACTGAAGCCTCCGAGGAGGTAAGCTAGCTGCGTATCCATTCCTCCGGAGGAGAGAAAGCCCGTGCCGCCTAGTGTGCCTCCGATACCGTCAACGATGGAGCCGTCTTCAACACCGATATAGGCGTTGAAACCCAAGCCCAGTTCAGCTAGAATGAAGGAGGTAGAGTTGAAACTCAGGCTCAACCGGTGTGCTTGGTCATAGATGCCTAGGGCAGCTGAGCATACTTTATCGGGTGTGCCCATATCTATCCTGTTAATTTTTCTATGAACCGGAACAGTGGGCAGATGCTTCACACTTGGGATGAAGTAAACCTTCAAACCCTCCTCGCCAAGCCTCCGCACTAAAGGTCTAACCCCAAGCTTAGATCCAACTCCCCTCTCCTCGGGCCTTATCAGGGTTAGGAGTTCAAGTTCATGTTCCCCAACTTTGCTGATGGGCGTTAAGGGGAGCCCGTAGCCTGAGGGACCTACAACTAGGTCTAGTGGCGCAAGCCGCTTCAGGGCTTTCGTGATAACCTCAGGGTTTTTCACAACCTCTTCTGTGGGTACGCTGAATTCTGCGCAAAGCTTTCCATTGTCTAAACAGCAGATATCAAAGCTTCCTGTGCCAGGATCTATCCCTGCAACCCTAACCATATTACCCGCCACTTTACCATCAAATGTTAAGTTTTTGATTCAACTTAAAATCAATAGACAGTTGGCCATCCAACTTTGCTACATCTGCACCCCTTGTTCACTTCTTTGCAAAGCTGTCTGATTACCATCCCCCTAATATGTGCCAACGAGTACATGGGGCGTTGTCTAACATATGGAAGTTGCCCATATTTCAGTTTTAAATTGAACTTTATTGCTCAGGTCCATCAATAAACTTCACAGGCGATCGATCCCTGTGTTCGTGTGCAAGTAAACAAGGAATCATTGAACCTTAAATTCGGCTATGTAATCTACTCGATGTTTTATTTCACTGTCTCTTATCCTTCTTAGAATTCTTGTAGTGTTCTTTCCTATATGCTTCAAGCATATCAACTTGTTTCCCAGCATATTCCGCTGCTGTTTGGACTTTGACGCCCTTCTTCTCTGCTGCTTTGAAGACCTCTACTATCCTTCCTTTCCATTTCAAATCTCTGAGGAGATGGTGATCCACAATTAGGGAGTCCAAGGGGCATCTGTCGATGATCTTTATCATGTTCTCTATTGAGGAGTTCAAACTCTCATAGCTGTATCTGAAGCCGAGCATATAGGAGAGCGGGCCGTCTAAAATCACTAGGTTTGGCTTGTTTTGCAGGATGAAGTTAACTTGGTCTTCAACGCTGGGGCCTTCGACATCAGAGGTGTGAATAAACCTGTAACCGTCGTCTATCAGAACCTCTGTCACGTAACCAAGTTTTGGGCCGGTTCCGTGGAACACGGGCTTAGAGAACTTGATCTTTGTGCCGCCGAGCTGGAACTCTCCTCCATCAGAATACTCAAGCCGTTTAGGTAGACCTTTTATCTGACTTAGAAAGAAGCTTGCTCTATTCTTCTGACTGAAGTTTATCTTTTCTGTTGGATGCTTGATAAAGACTGTTTTGTCCTTATAGATCCTGAGTTCTTCATTAGGGTTATGATGGTCGTAATGGTAGTGGGTGACTATGAGAACGTCTGAGCGCAATGCATGCTTCACAATATCAACCCAATGCTCATTCTCTCTATCCAGCTCAACGGGGTGAGGTGGGTACCCATATCTTACCGGAGCCAAAGAGACGCCAGGATCTATAAGGATTTCTAGGTCTCTCGTCTCTACGAAGGTGCTCATGGAACGGGTTCCGAAACTATCGAATGCCAAGGGTGTTATCTTCAAGGATACTCCCCCGACTGTATTAATTCATCCTTAAACCTCAATCACCTTACCGGCCCCACCCCCGACACACTTGTTAGGGTACAAGGATCTTATCTCACTCTTGAATTGCGTGCAGTGACACGGACAGATTAGTTTCAGATCTCTAAGGAGGCCAAATTCTCTGAACCCATGTAAGCCGCCGATAAGTGCGTAGACCCTTCCGAACTGTGAGGCTGCATTGAGAATACTGCTCACCCCAGGATGAGAACATCCTACAACCACAACCAGCCCCCTCCCAGTTCTTACCACGAGTGACTGCTCTATGCCCCTGAGTTCACCAGTGGAAAAAACGTTTTCATGTATTTGGAGGGATCCATCGACGCTCACTGCCTCCCTAGCACCGCGGGGTTTAGGAAGCGAAGCTGGAACATAAATTTTAGCCACATCATTTTTCTTGAGGAAATCATGAAGCCCCCCTGTGTGATCCCAGTGGGGATGAGAAATGAATATTTCATCGATGGTACGAGGCTGAATGCCAAGTGCCTCCATGTTGCTGAGAAGTATCGAACCGTTGGCTCCTGTGTCAAAGAGAATCTTTGTTGTGCCCTCCATGTCTATGAGACATGAAAAACCCCAATCGGCTTTAAGTCCCTTCTTGTAGACTTCATTGTCGTAGATGATTGTAATCTTCATTTTTAACCTTCACACACCTCATTTCAACTTTTTCAGTTATAGGTCGATCTTTGCTTTTAAGCATCCATATAACAGTAACTTTTCCAATTATAAAAGCTGGTTCCATATAGACTGAATGGAAGAATCTTCATTCCCTTACATCTAAAAATATGTTTTCCATTTCTTCATGAATCCCACATACTCTGTATGTTAGAGGTTTTTTGAAGCATGGTCCATCATATACCAGTGAATGGTATTCACCGTTTTCTCCACAGACATCTACATTCTCTTCATTCTCAATATCTATTAGAAATTCTTCATCTATCTCTCTGCCCAAGTATCTTCTATCTAGCTTCTTCAGCCATATCGATGTAATGATGGCTTTGAAACCATTTTTAATAAAATCACGTAGAATTGTTTTTGTTGGTTGTTTCCATAAGACATCATAATATTCTAACCCCGCAGCGTTTACCCTTGTTTCATAGAATTCTCTAACATCCCTTAAGGATATGTTTCCAAAGACTATGCCTTTTAAGCCAAACTGTTTCACTTTTTGAAGTGCAATCTTAAAATCTTCATCAAACTCCTGCGACCGCGTGGGCATTATGATGCTTTTTAGCCCCATTCCCTTTGCCTGTTCTGCTATCAAGCTTGGTCTATACCCGTGGAATCTTACTCTCGAAGTGTCTGGATTGTAGATGTGTAAAAGATGTGTGATGGGGAAACCGTTTTTCTGAGCATGGTATAGTGCGAAGGTGCTGTCCTTCCCTCCGCTTGACGCGATGGCGTACATAATTATCCGCTCATTAAGATTCCAATTCTGAAGCTTCCATCACCCAAAATATGTAAACAACTTGAGTTAAACTTTAAATGCGCTGTGTTCCTCTTTGAAGGAGAGTTGGAGAAACCCTGAGGTATGTTTAAGGTTGGGGAATGGATCGCCTAAGAAGTTTAAACCTCGGATAGCTGAGAAGAGGTGGAACCCTAAACATGAAGCCAAGATCTACAAGACATGGGATGAGAAAGAGATCTATCGCTTCATCAGCAACTCTGAGAAGGAGATTTACTCTATTGATACACCTCCACCCTACGCTTCAGGGCGATGGCATGTAGGTGGCGCAGTCCATTATACTCAGATAGATATGGTTTCTCGATATCGTCGGATGAAGGGGGAGGAAGTTCTCTTCTCCTTTGGAGTAGACCGGAACGGTCTACCCGTTGAGGTTGAAGTGGAAAGGAAATATAATATAGCCGCCAATGAGGTGCCCCGAGAACGCTTCATCCAACTCTGCAAAGAGTTCCTAGACCGAGTTGAGAAAGAAATACTAACCGTGGCCAAAAGGCTAGGTATAAGCAGCAATTTTCGGGATATGTACCGAACTGATAGCCCTGAATACAGACGGGTAACCCAAGCGACCTTTATAGAACTCTGGAAACGGGGTTTGGTCTATGTGGACAATCGTCCGACCAACTGGTGCCCTGTCTGCCTAACGACTATTGCAGATGCAGAATTAGACTATAGAGAAT
>DAOVDL010000047.1 GCA_030669485.1 Candidatus Bathyarchaeota archaeon | reverse complement strand
AGAACTGCTTATCAAGAACGGCGCGGTCTACGACCCTGCAAACAAGGTTGAAGGAGATCTTATGGACATTGCCATAAGAGATGGAGAGATAGTTGAGTCGGTGGGGTCAAGAGCGCAGATCATAGACGCCGCTGGCATGCTAGTTATGGCGGGAGGTGTTGACATTCACGCTCACATAGCAGGAGCAAAGGTGAACGCAGGCAGGCTTATGAGGCCAGAGGATCATTTCCGCGATTTCGAAGCCAAGACCTCAGCGGCAAGATCTGGAGTCGGCCACTCTGTCCCCTCCATCTTCACAACAGGATACCGATATGCACGCATGGGTTACACAACAGTCTTCGAGCCTGCCACCCCCCCTTTAGAAACGAGGCATACTCATGAGGAATTGAACGACTTACCTATGCTCGACACAGGATGTTACCCCCTCTTCGGCAACAACTCCATGATTATGGAGTACCTCGCCGCAGGAAAGCTGGAAGAATGCGCCGGGTATGTCGCTTGGATGCTCCATGCAACCAAGGGCTACGCCCTGAAGATCGTTAACCCTGGCGGTGTCGAGGCTTGGGGTTGGGGTAAGAACGTCACGGACTATGACGATCAGGTTCCCCGCTACAACATAACGCCAAGAGAGATAGTTCGAGGCCTCTGCAAGGTGAACAAGATGCTGGGGCTGCCTCACACTATTCACCTCCACCCTAATAATCTAGGTAAACCGGGAAACTATGAAACCAGCATAGAAACTTTAGATAGTGTCCGTGATTTGGCTGATGGGAAACGATCCATCCACATGACCCATATCCAGTTCACAGGCTACGGAGGCCGAGACTGGCAGTCCGTCAGCTCTGCGGCCCCAAAGATAGCCAACTACGTCAATGCTCATGAGCATATCAGTTTGGATATGGGTCAGATAATTTTCACAAACACAACAACAATGACCGCGGATGGGCCCTTCCAGTTTCTACTCCACACCATGAGTGGAAACAAATGGATGAACACGGATGTTGAGGCTGAGACCGGGTCGGGTGTTGTGCCCTTTACCTATAAGCGATCTAACCCAGTCCATGGCGTTATGTGGGCTATAGGTCTTGAGGCGGCCCTACTTATCAAAGATCCTTGGAAGATCTATTTGACCACAGATCACCCCAACGCAGGGCCCTTCACCGAGTACCCCCGTGTTATCGCGTGGCTGATGAGCAATAAAGCTAGAAGTCGAGTGATCGCCAAATTGCCCAGGAACGCTAGGAGGCGGATAAACCTGGAAACTGTGGACAGGGAGCTTACACTCTCTGAGATAGCTATAATGACTAGAGCGGCAACAGCGGATGCCCTGAGCCTTACGAAGAAGGGACATCTGGGAGTCGGAGCAGATGCAGACATAGCAGTCTACCCCTTCAAACCCAAGGAGGTGGACCCCTCCGCAGAGTACAAGAAGGTGCGCAGAGCCTTCAGAAGGGCTGCTTTAGTGGTGACGGCTGGGGAGGTCGTGGTAAAGTACGGCGAGGTCGTTAAGTCAGTTGCAGGTCGTACCTATTGGGCTAAGCCCCGGATCGGAGCAGATGTATTAGAACAAGTTGCCACGGAGTTGAAGTCTAAGTTTAAGAAGTACTACACGGTGGAATTTGAGAACTACCCCATCTCAGAAGACTACCTTGACCACGCTTTCGCAGTTCAGGGGGCATAGGAAAAGATGGAAGTACAACTCATATTGATCCGGGAGCCCAAGGTAGCAGTTTTCGCTGATGGAATATCCCCCCAATCCTTTGTAGGCAAGGGTGCTGAGGAGATCGGAGAGGTAGCCGTTAGGGTGGGAAACACGCTTGCAAAAATCTCAGACCTATTCAAGGTTAAGGTTGAGGGAAAACCAGCCAACACTCCATCCGAAGTCGAGGTCACACTCATAGGAGACTTCTCCAAGTTCAGATATTTAGGCCGAGGCATGACCGCGGGGAAGCTGAACATTCAAGGCCGTAACGGAGGCTTCTATCTAGGGCAGGAGATGGCAGGCGGCACCATTACAGTTAAGGGAGATGCAGGTTCATGGGCTGGCTCCATGATGAGGGGTGGAAAGATAGATGTCTCTGGAAACGCGGGCGACTACCTAGCGGCGCCCTACCGAGGTAGCCAAGAAGGCATGCGAGGTGGCATAATCACGGTTCAGGGGAACGTAGGAAACGAGGCTGGGAGGTCAATGAGAGGCGGTCAGCTAACCATCGGTGGAAACACAGGTGAATTCCTCGGAGCCTACATGAATGATGGCGCCATCCTCCTGAAAGGAGGCTGTCCAGCTAGACCCGGAGCTGGTATGAATGGAGGCCGAATAGTTATCCTCGGCAAACTCTCAGAACTGCTACCGGGCTTCACCTATGTTGAAGTGAAGAAGAAAGCAAAGCTGGGGAAGGAGAAGATCCCAGGCTCCTTCTATGTCTACACCGGCAACACTGTTAATGTGGGAAACGGCAAGATCTTCATCTCGAGGTGTGTCAACCGCCATCTTAACCCTGAGGGGGAGATCTTCCCTGAACCGGTAAGCGTCAATGAGATGGCATTACCCTACGTGGAGGAAATGATGCGCAGAGCTGAGGAGCTCAACATCGCTGTGATAAAGCACCCGTCTAGTGCAGTTGTGATAGATGCAGGTGTAGAGATTAAAGGCTGCGAGGAAGCTGGCAGACTAGTAACCCTGACCTGTTTAGGCGGCCTAGCCAAGGTCTCCATTGGGAAAAAAATGTACGGAGACATGGAGATAGCCACAGTAGAGGAAGCCACTGATGGTCATCCCGCAACAGTGACCTTGGGCTCTCAGTATGCAGGCTGGGCCATACAGACTGAGAACAAAGCTGGGAAGAAGGTTACGGTTATGGGCTCTGGACCCGCCCGCGCAATCTCCCAGCAGCCTAAGAAGCTCTACCAGAAGATCTGCTACAAGGACAGTTCCAACATCGCAGTTATACTTCTTGAGACAGATGAGCTGCCCACTGATGCCGTGGTGAAGCAGATAGCTGAAGAGTGCAGGGTTCAGCCCAACAGACTCTACATAATCGCAGCCTCAACCTCAAGCATTGCAGGCTCGGTGCAGATAGCTGGCCGCGTAGTGGAAACCGGCATCCATAAACTCACTGAGGTAGGCTTCAACCCTAACAAGATAATTAGCGGCAAGGGGACGGCTCCCATAGCGCCAGTTCACCCCCAAAGCGAGGTTGCGATGGGCATAACCAACGACATGATCCTCTACGGGGGGGAGGTCTACTACGAAGTTACCTGCAAAAGTGACGACGAGATCGGCAACATAATAGATAACGTTCCCTCCACCTCATCGCGAGACTACGGAAGACCCTTCTACCAGATCTTCAAAGACGCAGGGGGGGATTTCTATAAGATTGACCCAGCTCTATTCGCACCAGCTAAGATAACCGTCAAGAACATGAAGACGGGAAGCATCTTTACAACTGGGGAGATAAACATAGAGATCCTTAAACAGTCCCTCGCTTTAATGGAAAAAGCTGAAACAGATTAAACTTGAACTCTCTTCTCTGAAAGGTTATGAGTAGTGTCAACAGTTGACACTTTACCCTCCGTCTTTATAAGCTTCCCATAACGACCTACATTCAGCCTCAGAGAGCCTTTGAAGATAGATGTGTACCCGTTCTCCACATTGATCTCCATGCCATCCTCCACCTGGCCGATGAGGTCATCCCAAAGCGTCAGAATTATAACCCCTGTTTCATCTCCTACCAACACGTCAGCCACCTTGTGAACGGAGCCGTCCATGCGGGCAGTCACCTCACGCTCCTCAAGCTTGTTAACTACCTTCAAATCGACATTTACGCCTCGAGATCCGACTCGAAGCTCCTTAACCTTCATAACTGGTGTGCTCATTTCACTTCTATCCTAACATCTCTTTGCGCTCAAAGTGTGAATGTATTTAATTTAAGGGGCTATTTAGTTTTTAAGCCTTTCTTGATGTTGTTGCGATGAGTGATCAATTTTGCGGTCAAGGCTCAGGCTTCGGCGATGCAGACTTTAGTTAAAACTTTCACAGTTAAAATGCAACTTAAACCGAGTGCAAACAGCTGAGGCAGATTTTACTTTACCACAGTCATCGTTAAGGTGCTTTTCACATTCTCAAGTCTTCTGATGTTGGCGACGCAGTTCTTCACAGCTTCAATGCTATTGGCTTCAACCCTCACAAGAAAGTCATAGTTACCATAGAGAAAACAGACTTCCGTGGCACCTTTCACCTTTTTCAATTGCCCCGCAACTTCACCCTCGGTTCCAACTTCGATGTTAACCATAACGAATGCTTTGTCCACCAACTTAATCCACCATACATTGTTCTACTATCTATTAAACAGCTTGTCGTATATCCTGCTTAAATGACTCAACTCAAGGCGTTAAACAAGATCTTCCCAGCCTTCTCTTAACCCGCTCGTAGAAGTTTTCCTTCATCCTCAGGAAGGTGATCTGATCCTCTGACTTCTTGACCTTAACCGCCCTCGACTTCTGGAAGATCCGCTTAAACCTACCGTCAACTACCACGGTAAAACCCACATCACCACTAGGCTTCACCATGATCTCCAAGTTGGATGGAACTATGTACGGTTTAAAGTTGGCTGAAAGCGGGCAGATGGGAACTGTAACTATAGCCTCTATCCGTGGATCTATCACACTGACACCTGCACTCATGGCATATGCCGAGGCACCTGTTGAAGTGGATACTACCACGCCATCCGCCCTGTCTCTGGCAACCATAACACCGTCAATTGAGACACTCATCTCCATCATCTGCTCAGGAAGCTCTGTACCAATGCGAATCTCATTGAGCGCATCTGGAGCTTTGAGGTTGGTTGTGAGCATAAAACATTTATCTTGAACATATCTGCCGCTCAGGATTTTCCCTAAAATTTCTGTGGCTTCGTCAGGTAATGCCTCACCGAAGAAGGCAACAGTTCCCATCCTTATGTGGAAGAGAGGGGTTCGCTGGGGCAGACCATGGACAGCTCTGAGTACGGTGCCATCGCCACCTACCACCACTGCTAGGTCGGACTTAAGTTGGTTGAGGGGTTTACCCTTCTCACCCAGCTGCAAGGCTAGTTCCTGCTCAAAGATCGGGGTTAAACCCTTCTTTCTAAGAAATGTTGCAACCTCTCCAGCTAAATCTATGGCTGCCTTCTTGTCCGGTCTGGCAATGATCCCTGCCTTCTTGAATAGCTTACCCAATGTCCAAGCCTCACTTGCTGAGCTTATATCTGCCTCCTAAAATACTCTTGAGGAGGGTTAATAAGTAATCCTTATTTACAATTATTCTATGGA
>DAOVDL010000177.1 GCA_030669485.1 Candidatus Bathyarchaeota archaeon | reverse complement strand
TGGGATATAGTAATACTGGACGAGATCAACATTGCTCTGGACTACAAACTGATCCGCGTTAAAGACGTGTTGAAGCTTATCAGAAGCAAACCCCACCACATTGAACTTGTCCTGACTGGAAGAAAAGCACCTAAATCAGTGATATCAATTGCAGACCTAGTTTCTGAGGTGAGAGAGGTGAAACACCCCTACCGAACAAGAAAACTCAAAAGCCGACGAGGCATTGAATACTGACCTAAACCCCATTCTAACAGAGATATCAACCCCTTCTCAGCCAACTGATGAAGAAGGCTGCACCCCCAACCAATATCAATGCAACAGCTATTACCCAGAAGAACCTCACCAGAATCCAAATGACCAATATAATAGCTCCAACTGTTAAAAGGACAGAGCCAAAGAGCCTAAGACCCACTATGCTCCTAGCAGTTCTAGGCGTCCTACTCCACCCTACAAGAAGAAGTACAACAATGACAGCTAGAACCACCCATTCTATCAAATATTACTCCCCTCAAACAATTCAACATAAGGAGGATTTATTCACTTCTATCTCCCTGCTGTAGGAGTTAAAGCACTCCATTCAGCTTCCAACGCTTCCTGCAATTGGGAGAAGCCTTTTATTCTGGGTGCTCCGTCTACGCATATGGCAGTAATTGGAGAAGTTCTTCCACGCCTATGATGAGTTACGCAGAGACTGGCAGAGATATGACCGGGTTGACTGCTCTGCATGCAACAATGTCTGCTGCAAGAGTGAGGGCTATGTAATTCTCTTCCCCTATGAAGAAGAGTACATTAAACTCAAGACCGGGAAGACATTGAAGAAGACCTCCCACAGGAGGATAGGTGGGGAACGCATCAAAGTTTTTGAAGATTGCGGTTTCCTGCAGCCAGATGGACGGTGTAGGATCCACCCCTACCGTATGGTGGAGTGCCGCCTCTACCCTTTCCAGTTCACCAGCAAAGGAAACACTTTCTATGACCCTTACTGCCAAGCAGCCGAAAAGCTATCAACAGACCTGAAATACATACAAAATCTTAGAAGAAGATGGATGAAGCTTTGCAAGGTTCTGCCTCCAAACTTCTTAAGAGCTTGGGACCTGAGCTTGAGGGATCTTTCAGGAATAAAAAAAGCTTCCTTAAGTAAGGGCTAAGCGCTCTTATAACCCGGCGCCATTGAGTTTTGACAGCTCTGTATGAAGCTTCTTGAACCTCTCAACTGCAGGGTGATCTTGCCCCAGCTTCTGAGAAAGATTCGCCAGTGATGCCTCAAAGCTCTGCCGCTGGTTATGGTCTATCAGATTGTCGGCGTAGGTAATTATCTTCTCCTCAATGGTCTCAGGTATGTAATTTACTTCCGGCAGGCCAATTTCCACTGCCTCTGCCGCCGGTATCCCCGCCCCTACATGCCGCTCAATTATCCTAACCAACTCATCAGGCAACTTCAAGGCTTTGGCGATCTGGCCACCTTTGTAGCCATGTGAGACACCATGCGTCTCGGATCGCCCTATATCGTGAAGAAGCCCCCCCGCTTCAACAAGCGATATGTTCACTCTTACCCCACGATCAATAAGCCGCTTAGCAAACTGCAGGGCCAAACTCGTCACCGCCTTGCAGTGTTCGATAACGCTGCTGGAGCAACCGGTTCGTTCGAGAAGCCTCAACGCTTCGTCCCTAGTCGGAACCTCATTCACGTTTTACCTCCTCCAGCAGGGCGTTGAGCTTAGATTCCAAGGTGGCTACAACTCGGCTGTTATCGAAGTGCACTAGTTCTCCTCCACATTTAGGGCAATGGAAGATGGACTCTACAACCTCTTCAAATGGGAACTTTCCACAGTGATTGTTTTTACAGTAGTAGAAGTCATGGTTTTTCTCGAAGTCAAGTCTTGCTTCAATTTTCTCTAGAATTCTTCTCTTCTGCGTTCGAATGAGGCTTTCAAGGCGATCAGCTTGAAGCCTCCAGTAGAAGATCAGCCAACCCGTCTTATTGTCTTGAATGCTCTCGGAAGTTACTAAGGAGAAGCAGTGAACCTTGAAGAGAATCTTCCTTACATCATTCAGCTTGATGCCTGTGGCCTTACTCAGATCATCCTCAGTAGCCTGCTTTCTGCCCTGAAGCTCCTTTGCTAACTTTACAGCATCCTCGCCGCCAATCTTGAGAATCACATCATAAAGTAAATCCTTGTCCATTCTGTGTCACTGAACCTATCCATCAGATGTATCAAACAGACCTCTGCCTTGGGGATCGATATTCCATGTTGGCTAAATTTCCCTATTTTTGGTTTCTATAGATACTTAACAGGTCTGTAGCATAATAATCTACCTAAAAAACCTTTTAGGAGTGTCTAGAAGATAGAACCTTGGGGAGATAGATGCACAGGGTTGAGGTTCTTCGGTGGGGGCATAGACCTCGAGACTACAGGTTGACGACGCATGTAGCGTTAACCGCGCGAGCTCTTGGGGCTTCAGGGCTAATTCTTGCCGACGTTGAAGACAAGGGTGTAGAGAGAAGCATCAAGAAGGTGGTAGCTCAGTGGGGTGGCCCCTTCTCATTCAAGATGGGTATACCTTGGAGGAAAACCGTGGAGGAGTGGAGGGCTG
>DAOVDL010000033.1 GCA_030669485.1 Candidatus Bathyarchaeota archaeon | reverse complement strand
GGCACGGTCACAGGTTTCATCGATAAGACGGGTGAGCGGGCTCTATACGTAGATCCAGGCGTCAATGATACTTTGATATTTAAAGAGATCGACATAGAATACGCTGTCTCAACCGAATTTCTACATCTAACATCTTTTGTGGGCGAGAAACCGTTTGAGGCACAGAAAGAGCTTGTGAGGAAGCTATCTGATGTTAAAGTAAGTTTTGACCCTGGCTACCTCTACGTAAGAAAAGGGTTAGCCTCCTTGCGGTCGATTATAAAGAAATGCCACATAATCTTTCCGAATGAAAATGAAGTCAAATTGCTTACAAAAGAGAGTTACAGGCTGGGCTCAAAGGTTCTGCTGAAGGAAGGTGTTGACATAGTCGCAGTTAAGTTAGGTGGGAAAGGTTGCTACGTGACAGATGGAAAAGAAAGTCATCTTATTGAGCCATTCAGAGTGAAAGTTCGGGATTGCACTGGCGCTGGGGACGCATTCTGTGCAGGATTCCTTTATGGCCTGACCAAAAATAAAGATCTATACGAGTGTGGAAGGCTTGGAAACTTCGTAGCATCCTACTGCGTGAGAGAGGTTGGTGCAAGGACAGGGCTGCCTAAACTTAGGGAGTTACATAAAATCTAGTGGCGGGCATCAAAAACAGATCAGATTATCAGTTCCTGTTGAAATAAACATCACTTCTTCTTTATGAACATTAGAGGGTATACTATATCGCTTGTACAGCAAGGAAGCCAAACCGCAAGGAATAGGAATAAAAATACGAAAGGAAGTAAAGGAGCCCATTCTGCTGTTCCAAATGTTAAGAAGTAGAATAGTGAGGCCCATGTGCTTAGCAATACATGCCCACTGTGTGGAATTCTGGTTGTAGGTTTCCAATAGCCAATTGCTATGCCGGTTAGTGCGAGGGGGTTTATAAGCCACCATTTTTCAATGAAAGGTAGATGAAACTCTATTTCTAATTGAAGTAAGGTTCCGCCTAGATATGGGATTATGACATCGCTTATAGTAGCTATCCCAACTGATCCTGTATAACCAATCAGAATCACTAGCCAAATTTTTCTCCTGTATTTTGTGTACATCGCGGTTGTGACAAGAGCGCTTAATACAACATGGATTGGATGTAAGATGTGAAAAGCAGTGTAGGAAATCTCAGAAGGAACATTTCCCAAAACCACTGCAACCATGATGACAACCCCTGTAACGGCGCCTAGAGCAGTGAATGGGATGTGCCTTTTGAGTTCGTATCCTATTCGTTTAGCCATCTTATCTTAGGGATGGTTTGATCATTCATTATTAAGTTTATTCTTTTATTTAATAAAAAAACCTTAAATAAACCCAACTTTTTAATAAAATGTCGATGTACGTTGACCATCATCAGTGTTTCAATTCCGGATGAGCTTTTAGAGAAACTGGATAACTCGATTAAAGAACGTGGTTTCGCAAGTCGATCGGAGATCCTGAGGCAGGCAATTAGATCCTTTATGGAAGAATATCAAAGTCTTGAGAGCATTACCGGTGAAGTTACTGCTACAGTGACGGTCATATACACGAAGGCTGCAAAGAACGACGTAATGCTCAGCATTCAGCATAAGTATGAAGGCATAGTTTTAACATTCCTCCACACCCATGTGGATAAAGATAGTTGCTTAGAAGTAATGGTGGTAAAAGGATCCATACAAGATATAAGAAAACTTACAGACGCCATGAAAACGAACAGAGGGGTCAAACAGCTTAAGATATCTATTGTAGGCGTATCGCAGGAGCCGTGAAGTTATGGGTTTGAACTGGCTGTTTAGAAAAAAGGCTGAGAAAAAAATCTCACTTATGAAGGTTAACGAGGCTCGGGAACAGTTAGTTGAGGTCGAGTTGGATTTGCAGCGGCTCAGAGATAAATGGAAAAGCTTTGAGAGACTGGCAATGGCAGCTAGAGGAAAGGAAAGGTCTCCACAAATAGATCATGATGCGGCGGTTCAAGACTTCTGGCACTGGGTAAATCTAAGTAATAATAAAAGAGTGTTGGAGGATATAATATCCGGGAAGACCGACAGCCATGAACAACATCGTATGAAGTATTGAGCAACTCCTTGATTAATAAGAATCAATTAACGTAATTTCTATGGGGAGAATGAAGATGAGATTAAATCTAAGAATCCTTCGTTTAGAGTTTGAATCATTAATTCCTCCAGACGCAGATCAAGTGGTTTTAAATAAAGATGAAATTTCTGACTTCTGGTCAACATTCAATTCCTTTGTGAAAGAAATTAAAGAAGAATACGTCCGGAAATTACCTGAGAGTTCGCCTGAAAAATTTTTAGAAATTGGAAGACTATCCATATTAGAAGAGTTACTCAGCACAGAATATGATTCCTAGAAAATAACTTTACGGCTGTGAACATCATAAAATGAACATTTCTTCCTTTTAACAAGGACAAATAAGTAGAGATAACGCTTTAATATCGTTAGTCGCGATATTGGAACTTACACATTGATGTATTTAGGAAGGAGCTTAATTGAAGAGCGTTGGGAAGACATCTCGGATCGCAGGGCCAGTGGTCCTTGCAAGTGGCATGTTAGGTTCCCAGATGTACGAGCTTGTAAAAGTCGGTGACGAGAAGCTTATCGGAGAGATCATCCGGATCGAGGGTGAAACAGCCACTATCCAAGTCTATGAAGAGACTAGTGGGCTTAAGCCCGGGGAATATGTTGAAAGAACGGGCAAACCTCTCTCTGTGGAACTAGGCCCGGGAATAATAGGTCAAATTTACGATGGCATTCAGAGGCCCTTGGTCAACATTCAAGAGCTTATTGGAAGCTTCTTCAAGCGTGGGGTAACCATACCTCCTCTGGATAAGAAGAAGAAATGGAAGTTTACCCCAACTGTTAAGGTGGGGGGCAATGTTGTAGGGGGAGATGTCTTAGGCTCAGTTGATGAGACTTCTATGGTGGCTCATAAGATCCTTGTCCCACCTAAAGTGAACGGCAAGGTCAAAAGTATCGTGGGTGAGGGTGAATATACAATCACAGAGGAGATCGCGAGCCTGAAGACCGCTGGCGGTGAAGTCTCCTTACAGATGATGCAGAGTTGGCCAGTTAGGAAGGCTAGGCCTTACAAACGTAAACTCCTCTCTGATACACCACTGTTAACAGGGCAGAGGATCATAGATACTTTCTTTCCCATGTCTAAGGGTGGTCAGGGAGCTATCCCCGGAGGCTTCGGAACTGGGAAGACGGTGATGCTCCACCAACTGGCTCAGTGGTCAGATGCAAATGTTGTTGTCTATGTAGGATGTGGAGAACGCGGCAACGAGATGGCTGAGGTTCTGGAGAGGTTTCCTAAACTCAAGGATCCCCGTTCAGGGCAGCCACTTATGACAAGAACAATCTTGGTAGCTAATACGTCGAATATGCCGATTGCAGCGAGAGAGGCAAGCGTATATACGGGGATAACAATTGGCGAATATTTCAGGGATATGGGCTACGACATTGCCTTGATGGCAGACTCTACCTCGCGGTGGGCAGAGGCTCTGAGGGAGATCTCTGGAAGGCTTGAAGAGATGCCGGGGGAGGAGGGCTATCCTGCCTATTTAGCTTCCCGCCTCTCCGAGTTCTATGAGAGAGCAGGGAGAGTTCAGACAATAGGCTCTAAAGAGCAGGTTGGCTCCATCAGCGTGATCGGTGCCGTCTCGCCGCCGGGAGCTGACTTCTCCGAACCAGTTACTCAGAACACTTTGAGGATCATAAAGGTCTTCTGGGGTCTGGATAAGGCGTTGGCTGAGCGGCGGCACTTCCCAGCCATTAACTGGCTTACAAGTTATTCCCTTTCTTGTGATACCCTTGGCAATTGGTTCAACGAGAATGTAGGTGCAGACTGGTCAGAACTAAGAGGAACAGCCTTAGAGCTTCTGCAGCGTGAAGAGGAGCTTAGAGAGATAGTTCGGCTGGTAGGCTTGGATGCACTCTCCGAGGCACAGAGGGTTATCCTTGAGACAGCTAAGATGATCAGAGAGGACTTCCTGATGCAGAGCGCATACCACCCAATAGACAGCTACTGCTCCATGAAGAAATGCTTCGGCATGCTCAAGGTCATCTTAGGCTTCCATGATCGTATGCGTAGCTATGTGGAGAAGGGGGTGTCCCTTAAAGATGCCTTATCATTACCAGTCCTAGAGGAGATAGCGCGAATGAAGCTCACGCCGCCAGAGGAAATAGATAATGTAGTTAAGGCGATAGATGGGCGGATGGAAGAGCAGTTTTCTTCATTAGCTTCCGGGAGGAGGGTTGCAGAGGCTTGAGTAGAGCAGAGTTAACTGGGAAAGAATATCTAACGGTGAACGAGATATCGGGGCCTCTTCTCTTCGTTGAGAAAACAAGTGGCATAGCTTTTGGGGAAGTTGTTAAGGTGATCACTCCAACTGGAGAGGAGCGAAGAGGTCAAGTGCTAGAGGTTAGTGAGGATGCTGCGGTAGTCCAAGTTTTCGAAGGCACTTCAGGTTTGGATATCACGAAGACCGCTGTCAGTTTTACAGGTGAAACTCTGAAGCTTCCTGTATCCATAGATATGGTGGGCCGAATCTTCGACGGCAGCGGCAAACCCATTGATGGTGGACCCAGTATAATACCTGAGGATGAGCTGGATATTCATGGAGATCCTATAAACCCCTACTCAAGGGCCCATCCTTCAGAGTTCATCCAGACAGGTATATCATGTATCGATGGTATGAACACTCTTGTGCGAGGGCAGAAGCTTCCACTCTTCTCAGGCTCAGGGCTTCCTCATAACCTCCTAGCTGCTCAGATAGCAAGACAGGCTAAGGTTCTTGGTAAGGAAGAGGAGTTTGCAGTTGTTTTCGCAGCTATGGGCATCACCTCTGATGAGGCAAGATTCTTCAGGGATGATTTCGAAAGCCGAGGAGCGATGGATAAGGTTCTTATGTTTGTAAACCTTGCAGATGACCCCGCTATCGAGAGGATTATCACACCAAGACTGGCCCTAACCGCCTCGGAGTTTCTTGCCTTCCAGTATGACCTCCACATCTTGGTCATCCTTACAGATATGACCAACTACCCGGAGGCGCTTAGGGAGATCTCAGCAGCGAGGGAGGAGGTTCCTGGTAGAAGAGGCTACCCAGGTTACATGTACACCGACTTAGCTACCATCTACGAGAGGGCTGGCCGCATCCACGGCAAGAAGGGAACAATAACCCAGTTGCCTATCCTAACAATGCCTCATGACGACATTACCCACCCCATTCCAGACCTAACGGGATACATCACTGAGGGGCAGATCTACTTGGAAAGGGGGCTCCACACGAAGGGGCTGTATCCTCCCATTAATGTGCTCCCCTGCCTCTCAAGGCTGATGGATGAAGGCATCGGACCAGAGAAGACCAGAGAGGATCACCGCCAAGTAGCAGATCAGCTGTACTACGCCTACGCTGAGGGGAGAGGTCTCAGGGAGCTTGTTGCAGTTATCGGTGAAGAGGCTCTATCGAAAAGGGATAAACTCTACCTCCAGTTTGCAGATAAGTACGAGCGGGAGTTTGTGGCTCAAAACCCATATGAGAATAGGAATATAGAGAAAACATTGAGCATCGGCTGGGATCTGCTTTCATCGCTTCCTGAGGGTGAACTGAAGAGAATAGATCCTCAATACATCTCAAAGTATCGCCCTGTAAGGAAGGAGGCTGAGGGTTAAACCGGGGTTATCTTCAACTTAATTTGTGGACAATGACTTGTGCTGAATTTTCTCAAGATGTTTAGTGATAATAAACCCTGTGTGTTTCAGAAGCTTTGAGAAGAAGTTGAATGCTGGAGCTGGAGAAGATTCCCCCGATGCTAGGTAATCCCTGTTTCTGAAGTTTATCTGCCAGCATCTCTTCAGTAATTCCATCTCATAAAACGTCTGTTTTTTCTTCAAATCCACACTGTTGCCTGAGCATACGAGGGGAACTATTATGCCGTTTCTGAATTTTCCTTCATCTATCTTTTTAACGACATCTATCGTATCCACCAAGTCTTCTTCGGTCTCGCCTTCAAATCCAATTATGACTGTGGCAGCATACATAAATCCGGATCTTTCAGCTATTTTGCAGAAATTTAAGACCAACTCCGGGTACTCTTCTGTCTTATATGGTCGAGCTTTGAGGGGCATGTATTTTTTCAGCAGCGGTATACTTGCAGTCTCGAAGCCCATCTGAAAGCCGAGGGTCTTTTGGTTATATCGCCTTAGCGTTTTGATAAACTCTGGAAGTATGCCCTTCTCCTCAGCCCGGTTGACCATGGCAACTGAAAGATGAGCGAAATCTATTTGGCTTCTTGGATACCGCTGCTTTATACTGTCAATCAGTTCAACAATCTTATAGTTCGGTTCAAAATTATCTTTAAACGACTTTGTTCCGAAGAGAAATCCATCTTCACTTCCGAGGATAATAGGCACATGGGGATACTTCTGGTAATACTTGGAGTTTACCGATATCTCTTTTAGAATAACTTCTTCAGGTATATTTCTAAAGACTTGGAGGGTTGGATGGCAGAACTTACATTGTCTTCCGCAACCCCTCGTGATTTCAACGAAGCCTTCTATAGAGGGGTTGATGATTGGCTTTATGTTCTCTATGGGTACTGGTTGTGTATGTATGACGCCTTCTTCTACGTTCCCATTGAGAATGTCTTGGGAGGCCTCTTCCCCTTCACCTGCCACAAGGTAGTCTATACCGTAATCTTTGTAGTTTTTTTCAAGCTGCCATGTGCCAGGTCCGCCTACCAAGACCTTTGTTCCAGATCTTTTATGTTTGGATATTTCTCTCATCAGCTTTGTGAAGAAATATTTGGGGAACGAATCATCCTTCTTGAAGTAATGTCTCCAAGTGCTGGTGGCGGGGCCGTTTCCCAGAGGATCCATGGTGTAAACGCCGATGAACTTTGTCTCTGTGGTAAGTTGTTTCTTCACTAGATCTGGATGAATTACAGGGCAGCTCAGATTACTGGACAAAACGCTTTCGATCTTTCTCAGGCCGTATGGTGCCATGCTCATTACTCCGCCTTCGTAGATTTTAACCGACGGTG
>DAOVDL010000131.1 GCA_030669485.1 Candidatus Bathyarchaeota archaeon | reverse complement strand
TGGAAGCCCCGCTACATCCTTGTCAAGGACGATGGCAACCTTGCTGCCTGGTTTAGCTATCTTACTGAGCCTAGAGCAGCCGAGGGGTTCTTCCAAGGCATTCTTCAACTCAGCCGTAAGATCTGATGGGGGTGGCCTGGATTTTGGTTCAATACTCCCAAGAAGCCTATCAGCGGAGATTGTTAAACAGACCTCACTTTTGCCATAAGGAAGCCAAACTTCAACCATCTATTCAACCTCATAGAACGCTTCTGAAACTTGGAATTAACTAAAAGTAACTTCTTAACCCTTAGTTTAAGCTTTTGGGCTGATTCTATACCTGTGTGAGCATCCATGGCAACAGAGAAATTGCTTTAAATCTTTAAGCATGTCATAGGATAAATTATCTAGGTAGGCTAAGGTTAATGGTATGGTAGCTAAAGAAAGCGTAGATATAGGTGTTTCTAAAAGAGAGTTCACTCAAGCCCTATTCAGAATAGGTGCTATAAAGTTTGGGAGCTTCAAGCTAACAAGCGGTAAGATCAGCTCCTATTACATAGATCTTAGGGTAGTTCCCAGTCACCCTCAAACCTTTCACACTGTCATCCAGATGTATGCCGCCGAAGTTGGCCGGTTAGGGTTAGACAGATTTCAAGTGGTGGCGGGCATACCGACTGCGGGATTGATCTATGCCTCAGCTCTGGCCTACCATCTTCATAAACCCCTGATCTACGTCAGGAAGGAAGCAAAGGATTGGGGTCGCACTCGAAGGATAGAAGGCTCTTCGGTGAAGGGGATCTCCACTCTTCTCGTCGATGACTTGATGACGACTGGAAAGTCTGTTCTAGAAGCTGCTGAAGCTGTGAGAGCTGAAGGTGGCTTGGTGGAGTATGCGTTGGTGTTAATCGACCGGGAGGAGGAAGGATCCGCTAATCTTGCAGCAAAGGGGATGAAGCTATACGCACCGCTTAGGGTGAGAGAGGTTGTTGACATTCTCTTCAAGTTGAATGAGATCGGATCCGAAGAGAGAGACACTGTTCTGAAGCAGATTGGTAGGTAAAGGTAAAAAGCTCTGTCGAGTTATTCTTAGATGTTAAGAAATATTTCATCCGGTTGGAGTGAAACAAATTGACTGGTATGTTCCGGGCTTATGATATTCGTGGTGTGTATGGTCAAGACCTTACAGTTGAACAGGGTGTAAGGGTGGGCAAGGCTTTCGGCACCTTCTTGGATGGCACCGGCGAGGTTGTGGTTGGGAGGGACAGCCGGATTAGCGGTCCAGTGCTCAGTAATGCCTTAGCATCTGGTCTTCTGTCGACTGGGTGTGACTGTGTTGATGTAGGGTTGGTTCCCACTCCAATCATTTACTTCGCATCTATTCATTATGGAAAACGAGCGGGGGTTATGTTGACGGCATCTCACAATCCACCGGAGTACAACGGCTTCAAGCTCTGCAGGGAGGGATTATCCTTCTCGTATGATACAGCTATCGGCCAGGTTGAAAAGCTTGTAGAATCAGGCCGCTTCAAGGAAGCCACATGGGAAGAAGTTGGAAGTTACAGAAGCCAAGAGGTTTCTCGAGACTATATGGAGTTCATCTTGGGTAAGATACATGTGGAAAGGAAGTTGAAGGTTGTTATCGATGTGGGGAACGGAACCTGTGGATTTGCAGGGGAGCTTTTTAAGAAGCTGGGTTGTGATGTTGAGGTTCTCTTCCCTGAACCCGATGGAAGGTTTCCACATCATATACCTAACCCGCTGAAAGAGGAGACTCTAGTAGAACTTCAGCGTAGAGTGTTGGAGAGTAAAGCCGATTTTGGCATAGCCTTCGACGGTGACGGTGATCGAGTTGGCTTCATAGATGATCGTGGGCAGGTTGTACGCTCAGATGCGCCTTTCATGCTCTTTGCTAGAGATGTCCTCAGAAGGCATCCTAACTCTAAGATAATAACCGATGTTCTGAGTTCCAAGGCTGTTTCAGAGGATATAGCTGCACATGGGGGTGTGCCTTTGATGATGAGGGTGGGGCACTCCTACATTCAAGAGGGACTTTTTAGGGAGGGGGCATCCTTTGCAGGGGAGCTTAGTGGTCACTTCTACTTTGGTCGGGACTATTATGGTTATGATGATGGTGTCTTTGCTGCGGTTAAGATGGTTGAGATCCTGTCGAAAACGGAGCGCACTCTCTCCAAGGTTATTGAGGTTCTCCCTCGATATGTTTCATCCCCTGAGATTAGGCTCAAATGTGCTGATGATAGGAAGGTGGGGGTGGTTGAAGCTTTGAAGAGAAAGTTTCAGGGGGAAGGCTACCGGATAATTGACATAGATGGTGTTAGGGTGGAGTTTGATGATGGGTGGGGTTTGGTCAGGGCATCCAACACCGAGCCTGCTCTGGTCTTACGCTTCGAGGCATCGAGTAAGGATAGAGTGGATTATATTCAAAGGTTAATTTTGGGGGAAACAGAGAAAGCATTATCATCAATGTTTTGATGTTTCCGTGTTGTGTGGTTTCCCTCTTCTGAAGAGGGCTATAGGGTAGTGTTTTATGGAGCAGAGCATCTCCCATGTCACGGAGCTTAGGTCTACATTGAACCTTTCAGCCATATCCCAAGCGGTCTTGCCGGCGCCGTTGCCCAGTGTGTGGTGGGCTCTTTCAGCCAGATTCAGAGCCTCTTCAACTGTTAAGGTTGGTGGGTAGGCTGCTTTTGGTGTTGACCGAGTTTTCAGTTTGAGCATTCGTCCTAGGAGGTATGTGAGGAAGCCTCCTCGGGATGTGAGGTGGGGGAATTGGGTTTTGGTTGGTGATAGGTGGATGCCTCGGAGGGTGTATGTCTTATCGGAGTCAACTATGAGAACTGTGACGTTCTTCCCTGTTCTCTGCAGCACGGCCTCATGGATCCTTTTAGCCTCTTCCGCTGGGTTGGGTGGTGGAATGCTGACATATGAGTAGGGGAGGTTGCTTGCGTCTATTCCCCCCTCAGAGCCGAATCTTAGGGCTTGGAGGAGCCCCGCTTTCTTGAGAGCCAGTTGCTTGTGGCGGGCGCCTTCGATGTTGGGGTAGTTTCGAAGTCGCTGGATTGTGGGTGTCTTCAGGTGGCATAGGTAGCCGAGGAGGTGGCCCCAGATGATTCTCATCCAGAGTTGGGCGAGAAGTTTTGAGGTGAAGGTGGGTTGAATTTTCTTCTCGTCTACTATGTTTCCCGATGCCACGGAGATGGCTTTCTCTGAGATCGCTAGGATGTCACCTTCAGCCACCTTTCCCTCCAGCAGCCGGCAGATCTCGTTGAGGTGGTCGGTGTTGGGTTTCCAGTACTTGGATCTGATGCGTCTGATCTTCATCTTAAGTGGAGTATGGGTTGAAGGTGAAGATTAAGGTTAGTTGGAGGGGTGTTTTTAGTTCAGGGTTTTAACTGGGTGTGCAGAGAGGGGGGGTGGATCCT
>DAOVDL010000119.1 GCA_030669485.1 Candidatus Bathyarchaeota archaeon | reverse complement strand
GTACCTCACGCCCAAGTGGTGAAGATGTAGAAGGCACAGATGTTCGATCTCTGAGATTCGATGTGGGAAACTTATTGGCAGATCCTGAAGAGAAGGCTGAGAAAGCTCATATTAGGAGAAAGGTTGAGGAGCGACTGTCTTTTAAGGAACGTATATATGAGCGAACTCGAAGGATGAGAATCAAGCGGTCTGAAGATCTGCAGGTTTTTGATGAAGTCTTTGACAAGTCCACTTTGATGGCAGTATACCGCTTGATGAACGCAGGTGTAATAGGCAGCCTTTACGGCGCGGTGAAGAGCGGCAAGGAGGCTAAGATAGTTAGAGGGGTGGCCCCCAAGGGCGAGGAGTTGGCTGTAAAGATATACTTAACCGTCTCAGCAGAGTTCAAACGAGGAATGCTCCCGTATTTGGAGGGCGATGTAAGGTTTAGGCGGGTTAGAAGGGACACTCGCTCCCTCATACGGTCTTGGGCGCTGAAGGAATACAAGAATCTGGGGAAGGCATATGAGACTGGTCTCAGGGTCCCTAAGCCGTATGCCATCGAGCAGAACATATTGGTGATGGAGTTCATCGGGGAGAAGGGTGTCCCAGCCCCCATCCTAAAGGATGCGCCCCCCCGGAACCCAGCAAAAATATACGGGCAGCTACTAAACTTCATTAAAATTCTCTATAGAAGGGGTGAACTAGTTCACGGAGATCTGAGTGAATACAATGTCATGATGAAAGGCAACGAACCCGTTATCTTTGACATGTCCCAAGCAGTATTGCTTAGCCACCCTATGGCACATCAGATGCTCAAGAGGGATATATTCAACTTAAATAGGTTCTTTCAAAAACGGAGGGTAAAGGTCAGATCCGAAGACGAAATCTGCAGGTGGATAATGAAAAAATAGTTCTTAACCACTGGCAGTTAGGGCATTAGTGCCCCATAATTAGAAGCTTGGCATCGAGTCACTTGTGTATAAATGGAAATATGACCGTGGCTAGTGTTATTATGCAGAAAACAACAGTGAGGGATAATTCTGTATACTTAACATTTACTGTCCCAAAAAATTGAGCAATATAGTTTTCTCAGAAAATATTTAAATACCAACCAAAAGTCTCTCTTTGACAGTTAGCCCGAGAGCAAAGATGGGTGAGAGATATTTCAACTTCTCCTAGCAAAGAACCTAATTACGGTACAAAGTCCGCTATTCATAGGGTTAGGGTACCTGCAGAACGTGTAGGTGTGCTCATCGGCCAGAAGGGTTTAGTGAAGAGAAGGATAGAATCGGCTTGTAAGATATCGTTGGAAGTCAACAGTGAGACAGGAGAGGTTGAATTCAGTGCCCCAATGGAGTTGAGTGACCCTACATTAGTCTTCAAGATTCAGAACATTATTACTGCTATAGGTCGAGGGTTCTCACCTTGGAAGGCTTTGAAGCTTCTGGATGATGATGTTATGTTCGAGGTTATAGATCTCCGAGATTCTGTCGGCAAGTCGAGGCGGAACCTCCAACGTGTAAAGGGAAGGCTTATTGGAAGGGATGGAAAAACACGTAAGATAATGGAGGAGACCACCGATGTGGATGTCTCCATCTATGGTCATACCGTAGCTTTCATAGGGCGGACCTCAGAGCTTGAGGTGGCTAGGGATGCTATTGATAAACTGGTAGGAGGAAGCCAGCATAAGACTGTCTACCGCTTCCTAGGTCGTAAGAGACATGAGATAAAGAAGGAGAGACTTAAGCTTTGGGAGAGCTAGGAGGAAGCCCTCATGTCTAGAGAGAGCTTCTATGAGATAAGTCCAGCTGACTTCTTCTATAGGAATAAGGATCTAGCTGGCTTCAGCAATCCTGCTAGAGCTATCTACTCGGCGGTGAGGGAACTAGTTGAAAACTCCTTTGACGCCAGTGAAGTCTACAAATATCAACCTGACATCTTCGTAAGGATAAACGATGCCGACGGCGAGAGCCTTGAGGACCTTGAAGGCGCTACTGTTACTACCATCAAGGTGGCCGATAACGGTTGCGGCATACCGGCGCGTCACATACCCTCCGCATTCGGTCAAGTATTCTACGGTTCCAAATACAGGCTCAGGCAGAGTCGAGGCACCTTTGGGCTCGGAGGAACGATGGCTATTCTGTACGGTCAGATAACAACCAGCAGCCCAGTTAAAGTTGTCTCCGCCACTAGCGGTAAGTTGGCTCACGAATACGAACTTATGATCGATATCAGGAGAAATCGTCCCGTAATCCTTAAGCATAAGACCTACAGGAATGAAAGCCTCTGGCATGGAACCATCATTGAGGTTAAGATGGAAGGGGACTATAAGAGGGCAACTGCTAAGATCCTTGAATACTTCAAGCAGACTGCCATGGTGGCTCCTTATGCTAACATAACCTTCGTTGACACCAGAGGGCGGCTCTACAGGTTCAACCAGGTTACTAAAGAGATGCCCAAGCCGCCTACTGAAACTAAACTTCACCCCTATGGCTCAGATGTCGAAACCATCAAACGGTTGACGGCGATGACGCCTTGTAAGAGTATGCACAGTTTCATGATGGAGCACTTCCACAAAGTAGGTCCCATAATAGCAGGGAATTTTCTGAGGGAGGCGGGTATACCGCAGAAGAGGAAGCCTCGTAAGCTTAACAACGTTGAGATAGTGAAGCTTGTTAAGGCGATGAAGAGGTTTCCAAACTTCCGGCCACCTTCAGCCGAATGCCTCTCCCCGCTGGGTGAGAACCTGTTGAGGGCAGGAATACAGAAGGAGTTGAAACCGGAGTTTATCTCTGTTAAGGTGCGTAACCCCTCTGTCTATTCGGGCTTCCCATTCATAGCTGAGGTGGGTTTGGCATATGGCGGGGAGGTACCTAAGAGCGGGGACATAGTTTTATACCGTTTCGCCAACCGTATACCGCTACTATACGACGAGGCCAGCGATGTTTCATGGAAGGTGGTTCACTCTCTTATGAACTGGAGGAATTACCATGTCGACTTGCATTCTGCCCCTCTGGCAGTAATGGTTCACGTCTGCTCAACTAAGATACCTTACCGAAGCGTGGGGAAAGAGTTCATAGCCGAGATTCCTGAGATAGAGAGAGAAATCCTCAATGGTGTGAGGGATGCTGCTCGTGAACTCTCAGTCTTCCTCGCCCGCCGAAGATCCGTAGAGGTTGAGAAGAAGAGGTTAGATGTCTTCGGGAAGTTTCTTCCCAAGATAGCTGAGTTCTCCAAGAAACTGGCAGGTAGAGAGGTAACTCCTGATGTGAAGCCTCTTCTTAGGAGTGTGATGAAACATGGTTCAGAAGAGAAAGAAGGCTATGAAGGTACGGAAGGAGAAGCTCATAAAGAGCCTCCTGAGTCTGGGTGAAGAGATCTACGGGCAGATAGACTCGCAGGTCTTCCCATCAGTAGAACTGCCCAGCCGCTCAACTAGCAACATAAAGTACGATGAGAAACTTAGGCAGTACGTACTTGGGGAGAAGTACATAAAGCGTACGTCCAGGAACGTTAGGCACATCAGGCCCTTCACTCAGTTGGTCTGGATGGGATATATGGCCAACCAGCTCATCAATCAAGGTAAGACCAGCACCCTGAGGGACATGTACTACATGGCGCAAGCCTATGACGTTAACTTCAAAGACCAAGCTGAATCCGATGACATCATCACCGATTTAGAGTCTCTCAT
>DAOVDL010000059.1 GCA_030669485.1 Candidatus Bathyarchaeota archaeon | reverse complement strand
CGCGGGGTTACTCTTATCTCTCTAATCCTAGCGGGAACGAAAGCACTTTTTATGAAGGACTGAGCGTCCTTGGCGTACTCAATGATCTCTATATTCCGCCCAGTCGCCCGCCTAAGAACCTTAACTTTTGCTCCGTCCTTTCCAACTGCTAATCCTGCTTCCTTCTCCTTGGTGACGAAGATTATCTTATTTTGTTCATTGTCTATAAGGCAGTCCTTGGCAGTGGCTCCGGTTATATTCTCAAAGAGGGCTATGTAGCGCATCTCATCTGCCGTAAGTTTTATTCTGCTCAGCATCTTACTGTCCGCCTTGCTTCAAAATGTCAGAGTCCCCTGGCTCCCTCACCGCCAGAGTTGAAACTGTAAAAGGCTTGCTGCAGATGACTCCCAGATCTATACTTGATCCCCCATACTGATGGAGGGGTACGCTTGAACTTTTGGCGGTGAACTGGAGTCTTCTTTTCTTCTCTTCAGGTAGGTTACTTGCAAATACAGCAATTTTGGCTTTACCGCCTCTGATCGCATCAATTGTCTCCTTAAATCCGAAGGTTACTTTTCCCGTCCTTACGGCTAAGGCGATCGACTTATTCCAATCTATCATATTGTAAATCACGGTCTTCAGTTGTTTCTATAAACTTCCAACATCTTCTATTTCTTACTTTGGTAAGACGACATGTAGAGATCTACAGTCCCTGTGCCGACAGGAACCATCTGACCACATATAACATTTTCCGTCACACCGGCCAAGCTGTCTGCACTTCCTCTCACCGCCGCGTCTATGAGAGTCGGCAATGTTATCTCGAAGGCGGCTCTTGCTAGAACACTTGCTTTCTCACCACTAATGCCATGCCGGCCGATCTGCATTATTTCTCCTTCAAGAGTCATCATGTCTGCCACCAGCATAACGTGGCGCATATCAACATCTAGACCCTGCTCATCTAATACGCTCTTAATCTCGTTTATTATTGCATTCCGAGCGGCTTCTATGCCCAGTGTTGACGCGATCTCATGGATGTTGTTGGTTGTTGTCCTAGTGGGATCTACACCCGGCACCTTCATGACCTTTGCAAGGTTTGAGCCATCGGTCTGAATGATCCATTCTCCGTTCTCCAAAGTCACTATAGCCCGCTTTATTCCAGGAACCCCCCGAACATAGACGCTTGGGATCTTATTGTAGATCTTTGGAAGTTCTTCCACTTTGACAGGTTTGACCATTATTTTATTTCCCTTGAAGTTAATGGTGCACCTAGTCATCTTCACTGTTTCCTTCAGATCCTTCATCGTTAGACATTTTTCTTGAAGAGCTTTCGACGGGATTTCGATGACTGCAGTGGCATTCACTTGGTCTACGTATATCTTAGGCGCTAACTCCTTCATCGTCATGTGAACAAGTTGATGCGCTATTTCCGTAGCTTTCTCCTTGTTCTTCCTACAACCCTTATCGAGGTAGATGTTCATTATAGGCGTTGAGGGTGCCCTTCGAGCATCCACAAGCTCTATGATTCTCGGCAGTCCTAGAGTTACGTTCCGCTCCTTCACCCCTGCAAAGTGGAAAGTCCTTAAAGTCATCTGTGTTCCCGGTTCTCCTATAGACTGCGCTGCAACAATGCCACAGGACTCGCCAGGTTCGATCTTGGACTTTTTATAGTCACTGACAGTGGTTAAGATAGCCCGCTTAGCTGCTCCTCTGTTAAGCTTCTTTTTCAGTATATTCTTCCTCAACCCCTCTTTGAGGAGGGGTGTCAACTCATATTCCCCTTTCTCGAGCTCTGTGTCTACGTATGTCTTCGTAGCGGCTCTTCCCCCACCCATCGAAAGCTGAACTCTCTCGATGAGTCTTTCTATATCAACGGCCTTACCGTGGTCACTTTTGGCTGGGTCAACTGAGTCCTCGCCGTACTTGAATTCAACTATTTGACCCGTGGCCGTTCGGACAGTATCGTCATATTCCACCCTTATGTCTTGAAGAGCATTAATGAGCCTACGTTGCATGTAGCCACTCTGCTGAGTTCGAACCGCCGTGTCAACGAGCCCCTCACGACCTCCCATCGCGTGGAAGAAGTACTCTGAGGGTGTTAAGCCATCTCGGTAGGAGGAGTAGACGAATCCCCTAGCTTCGGGACTATGATCCATAGGTTTGAAGTGAGGTAATGCATGATCTCTGTAACCTCTCATTATCCGCTTACCGCGAACTGCTTGCTGTCCGACACAAGCAGTCATCTGACCTATGTTGAGGTTTGATCCTCTTGCACCAGTTCTGGTCATTATACTTCCATCATTGTCCATGCCGAAGTATTCGTCCGCTATCTTTCCGGCGTCATCTCTTGCCTTGGCCAGTTCGTTCATGGCATAGATTTCAAAGCTCTCCTTAAGCGTCTGCCCGGGGAGCCTCTGAAGGGTTCTGTCATTGAGTTTCGCTGTCTGTTCATCTATATGCCTCTTAGCGTCGGTAAAGGTTTTCCTTATTTTCTGTCTAGTTTCCGGGGATATATCCAACTCGTCGGCGGAGTATGTAAAGCCGATCATCGTAATGTATGTTTTCAAAAGGGTGGATAGGGAATTGAGGAAATCTTTTCCAGCTTCAGCACCGTACTCCTTAACTATACGGTGGAGGATGCTCTCGGATTTCTCAGCACCTATGGCATTTCTATCTATGACCCCTGAAAGTAGCTTGCCGTTTTTCACAACCACGTATGCATCATCCTTACAGTTCTCACCAAGACACTTTTCATGGCTCCGGCAGATATCCGCCTTCATAACGTAATTAAGCTCCTTGGGTAAGAGAAGGCTGAATATATCTTTACCAGACCAGAGATGTTCAGGCTTTTTAACGGTTGGCGGGGGGAGGTCTCCCTCATAGCCTATTGAGGTGAGAAGGTAGCAGACCTCTTTCTTATTAAGAAAAGTTGTCTTCCTAGTTAGCATGTAAGCGCCTGTAATGAAATCCCTTATCGCCCCGATGATCGGACCTCCATAGCGGGGTGAAAGGATCTGATCATGAACCTGCATCAGAACTTTCGCCTCAGTTATGGCCTCCTCTGTCTGGGGTACATGGAGATTCATCTCATCCCCATCGAAATCAGCATTATAGGGAGCGCAGACGCAGAGGTGAAGCCTGAATGTCTTATAAGGCAGAACCTTTACCCTATGAGCCATCATTGACATCCTGTGCAGCGACGGCTGCCGATTGAAGATTACTAGATCTCCATCCCTCAGATGTCGCTCAACGATGAAGCGAGGCTGGATGCTTTCAGCTATCTTATCTCTCTCCGCCACGAACTCAAGTCTTATACGCTTCCCATCAGGTCTGACCGCATAGAGAGCTCCAGGGTAGGTAGAAGGACCGTTGCGGATCAGTTGCTGTATTTCAGCTAGGTTCCATTCCGTTACAACCTCCGGATAAGTCAGCCTCATCGCTATATCTATTGGAACCCCAATCTCATCTATGCTGATGTTTGGATCCGGAGAGATCACTGTCCGTGCAGAAAAGTCAACTCTCTTTCCCGAGAGGTTGCTTCGGAAGCGACCCTCCTTACCTTTAAGGCGTTGAGATATTGTTCTTAGAGGCCTCCCAGATCGATGTCTAGCGGGAGGGATGCCCGCTGTTTCGTTATCTAAGTAGGTCGTTACGTGGTATTGAAGCAGATCGGAAAGTTCGTGGAAGATGAGAGGTGGTGCTCCTCCTTCCAGTGCATACTCATCGAGCCTTCGGTTTATCCTGATGATGTCCACAAGTTTATGGGTGAGGTCATCCTCAGACCTTATGCCCGACTCAAGCATAATTGAAGGTCTAACACCTACAGGGGGCACTGGCATCACTTGGAGTACAGTCCACTCAGGTCTCGCTGCCGAGGGATTACATCCTAACAGTTTCAGATCTTCATCCTGAATGAGTTCAAGCCTAGCCCTTATTGCAGAAGGATCCAACGGCTTAGCTCCTTCTTCAGTATGCTCATAAAAATTGGTTGGTTTACTGAATTCTACGGGGTCCTGTCTTTTCATGCAATGGGGACAGCGATTTATCTTCTTTGCCTCGCGTGTAATTTCAGTGTAAAGGTGAACTGGCTCTTCAGAGCTTGCCGCTCGGAGGCGCTCTATCTTCTCCTTATAGTTTTCTATTTTCTCTTTTGGTAATAGGATTCGGCCGCACTCCTTACAGAAGCCATTGAGGAGAGCGGTAATGTATTTAATGAAGCCTATGTGAACTACAGGTGTTGTCAGTTCTATGCGTCCATAGTGGCCTGGGCATCGAGCTGCAGTGTTTCCACATGTTTTACATTTAGCTCGGGGCTCAAGAGTTCCAAGTCTCTCATCCATTAGACCTGAAGCTATTGGCGCCCCGTCCTCATCGTAGGTGTCAGCCTCTTGAGCCTCAACCACCGAATACTTTCTGATTTCTTGCGGTGAGAGCACACTAAACTTTATTGACTTGATGGTTTTGCTGGCTTCTTCAGTAAAGTCCATTGCCATTTTAGGTTCTCTCCTCCAAAACAAGCCTCGGCGCGATGCAGAGGCTCATCAATTCTTGAAGTAACAATTTGAATGCGTAGGAGACGACTATAACTGAAATGGAGGCGTCGTCACCACAGATGTTGCAGATGTACTTTCGCTGTCTCTGATCATAGTATGCTATGAGACCACATTTCTCGCAAACATGCATTATGCATTTATCAGACTCGTCTAGCAACCGGTTCTTCAGGAGAACGGCGGCTCCATGTCCTACTAGGCAATCGCGTTCCATCTCTCCAAATCTTAAGCCGCCTCCCCGAGCTCTGCCCTCTGTGGGCTGCCGGGTCAACATCTGAACCTGTCCCCGTGATCTAGCATGCATCTTATCAGCAACCATATGGTGAAGCTTCTGGTAGTAGACTACTCCCACGTAGATATCGGTCTGAAGCTTCTGACCAGTGGTGCCACTATAGAGGGTTTCCTTGCCGCTGTGGTGGAAACCCATCTTCTTGAGGGCTTCCCTCAACTCAGTTGGCTTCTCATTGACGAATGGGGTTCCATTGGCGGCTTCACCTCTCAACGCGGCAACCTTGCCAGCTAGTGTCTCTGCAAACTGT
>DAOVDL010000122.1 GCA_030669485.1 Candidatus Bathyarchaeota archaeon | reverse complement strand
CCCTATTGCCGCATCAGGCTACATCTGCCACGAGGTAGCTAAGATGGTGTTGAATAAGATACACGGCGTGAAGTTCCCAAAGAAGGTTCCCACATTCGCTCCACCGACCACAGTGGCTGAGGCTAAACATGCAGACCGGTGAATATTATATCTCAGAAAATATGTATCGGTAAGAAATGAAAGGATGTGACATGTCAATGGTAATGGGTATAGCAGAGTTCGGCATCCCCATGGCCGTGATGGGGATATCCTACACCTTCGGTGCCATGGCACTGATAATTGTTGTCACCTACATAATGAAGAGGGTATTCAAGGTAAAGGAGGCACCAGCCCCAGCCCCCAAGGCTGAGAAAAAGTCGTAAGGGTGAAGTGTCGACATCGATAAAGGCGGATGAAAAATGTTTCCATTCCCAATAGATAACGTAATAATGATAGCAGTAGGCTTGGCCCTCATCACTGTGGGTATAAAGAAAGGTTATGAGCCCCTGCTACTACTGCCCATAGGCTTCGGATGTATACTGATCAATTTACCCTTCTCAATTCTCTTTGAACCCGGGCAAATTTTAGCGATCCTATACACATACGGCATCGAGACAGAGCTCTTCCCCATTCTCCTCTTCATAGGCATAGGTGCGATGTGCGATTTCGGCTACCTCCTTGAGAGACCTTGGCTCATGGTATTTGCCGCCGCTGGCCAGATAGGCATTTTCATAGCGTTAAACGCAGCCTTGGCACTAGGCTTCCCACCCCTCCAAGCATGTTCGATAGGCATCATAGGCGCAATGGATGGGCCCACTGCCATATATGTCACCTCAACTTGGGCACCTGAAATCTTGCCTGCAGTGGTTGTCTGTGCCTACTCCTACATGGCTCTGGTCCCCATAATTATGATACCCTTGGTCAAAGTTTTGACGACGAAGAAGGAGAGACTGGTTAGAATGGAGTATAAGCCGAAGGCTTACTCCAAGGCTATAAGGATAATCTTCCCCTTGGTTATCGTAGTTATCACTGGAATTATCGCGCCAATGGGTCTCCCGCTGATGGGCTTCCTGATGTTCGGCAACTTCCTGAGGGAGTCCGGTGTGGTTGGGAGGTTGGTCAAATGTTCGGAGAACGAAATAGCAAACGTTACTACCCTATTCTTAGGGATAACTATCGGTGGAACTATGGCTGCGGAGAGGTTTCTATGCGTTGAGACTCTGATGATCTTCGCCTTGGGAATCTTGGCCTTCGTATGCGCTATAAGTATTGGCGTCCTCTTCGGGAAGGCAGCCTATGCTTTGTCTAGGGGGAAGGTCAACCCGATTGTTGGAGCTTGCGGCATCTCCGCTTTCCCCATGGCTGGGAGGGCAGCTCATATGATAGCGAGGAAGGAGGATCCCTTCAACTACACAATCCTGATGAATGCCACTGGAGCGAACACCGCAGGGCAGATAGCCTCAGTGATAGCTGGAGGAGTACTACTGACATACGCACCCCAACTCCTAGGCCTAGTATAAGAACCTTAGAAAACCCGTTTGGAGGCGTTACCCGCCTCACTTTACCATATCAATCAAACCTCTGAGAAAGATCCTTGCGAAGAGCTGGAGATCCTTCGGCTTCTTGAGGGTTGATCTCCCAATTCTGGTTAACAGAGGTGGGAGTATCCTCGACTGGTAGGCAGTATCCCCACTCTTCTCTATACTTCTCAACAGCCTCTGATCCCCCGCCATAACCTTGAAGATACGGTTCAGCTCCGGGTCTGAGAGTCCGTCTAGAACTCTGCGGGCAGTCGATGTGAAGCTAAGCTCTTGGCCGAATTTTTGAGCGCACAGCTTCTGGTATCGAGCAAGGGATCTGGCTCCGGTATCACCCTTCTCCAAGCATTCCGCTGCAACCTCCCCCCCGATCCGCGCTGCCTTCATGCCGAAGTATACGCCGCCCCCAGTCGTCGACTTGGCATGCCCCACTGCATCGCCGACCGCTAGGAACGCATCTCGATAGGTCTCTTTCAGGGGGCCGTAGATGGGGATTCTGCCCCCGTAAACCCTAGCCACCTTACCTCCCCTCGCCTTCTTGCAGAGTACTGGGTGGTTTCTGAGAGCCTTCTCCAAGTAGCGCCGTGGTGAGGATGTTGTAAGCCCCTCCCTTACGCAGAGACCAACCCTAGCCACATCTCCACCCAGAGGGATGATCCAAGCGAAGAATCCGGGAAACATCGCTCGACTGAAGTAAAGTTCAACAAACTTCTCTCCCTCGAAGCTGACCCCTGACATCTCATACTGGATGCCACTCAGGTGGCTCAGCTTTCCCCTCAGACCGAGCTGCCTAACCAGAAATGAGTCTACGCCGCTGGCATCTATAACCAAGCGGGCCTCAACGTCCAGTATCTCACCCTGCCCATTTCTACCCACTAAAAGATAGCCTTCAGGTTTTTTCTGAAGTTCCCGGATCTTCACTCCAAGCCTCAGCTCTGCACCCGCATCCTCCGCCCTCTCAGCAAGCTTCCGGTCGAGGAGTTCCCTGTCTATGATGTGAGCTTCTGTCTCCTCCTTACATACCGTTAAGGGGGTGTTGCTTGGGGGGTAGAGGTATGCCCCTTTGACACTGTTCAGGATGCATTTGGTGGGTAGGTTGAACTCCTTGAATGCTAACACAGAGAGTTTTCCAGCGCAGTGTGGGGGGCTGCCCACTGCCATATGTTCCTCTATTAGCAGTGTTTTTAACCCCAACTTGGAGGTGGTGTAGGCTGCAGTGGATCCAACGGGGCCGGCGCCGACTACTATGATGTCATAGATCAATTGGCTCATCTTTTGTTTTCAGGGCGTGTTAATTAAAATTTGCTTCAATTATTAGATGTCTGGTCAACGGGTTTAAATTAGGATATTCCTCCCACCAGTAAACCAGCAGTAACAGAGCCTAATGTACGTAAAAACCTTTATAAAGAAATTCTCAAATCTAGATGAGTACTGCGTATACCAGTTAGACGCAGAGTGGTCTACTGGGTGCGTGGAAAATGTTTAAACATGATACAGAACATAGAACTAGATTGGAGGTTAGACATTGCCTGAGAAACCACACTTGAACATAGTGGTGATGGGACACGTAGACCATGGGAAATCTACGTCTATGGGTCACATCCTAACACTGAAAGGATCGGTATCTGATCGAGATATAAAGTCCTTTGCTGATGAGTCTGAGAAGACTGGCAGAGGGGATACCTTCAAGTTCGCATGGGTTATGGATAAGCTGAAGGAGGAACGTGAACGAGGCTTAACCATAGACCTCGCCTACTGGAAGTTTGAAACTGATAAGTACGGCTTCACCATCATCGACGCTCCAGGTCACAGAGACTTCATCAAGAACATGATCACCGGGGCCAGTCAAGCTGACTGCGCTGTCCTCGTCTCCTCAGCTAGGAAGGGAGAGTTCGAAGCAGGCATTGACGCTGGGGGGCAGACGAGGGAGCATGCCTTCCTGTCGAAGACCCTTGGGGTAGACCAGATTGTTATAGCGATAAACAAGATGGATGATGCAACTGTCAACTGGAGTCAGGACAGGTATAACGAGTGTAAAAACCAGTTAGAGCATCTTCTCACAACCGTGGGGTTCAA
>DAOVDL010000028.1 GCA_030669485.1 Candidatus Bathyarchaeota archaeon | reverse complement strand
GTGTATGATAGATAATTAACTCCACTTCATAGGTTTCGTTGGGGTGAATTTCACTTTGAGGATGGTTTCAAGGCTGCGGGTTACCGCGTCAGCTGGCTCAGGGTCAGGGTACTCTGGTTCGTCGAGGTTAGGCTGAGTTCGGCCGAAGAGGCAGATTCCCTCTATCCCATGAAGCATCCCAATGCCTAGAACAAGCCCTGAGAAGCCTAGGAAGGGGCCCTTGTAGCCCTTATCCACACCGTGGCCCCGTAGCGTATCCATGAGTTTAGGGTCTGTGGCTGCACCGCAGACTTTTCCTCCCTCTTGGGCATACCCCGCTAAGATCACGAACTTCTTAACGCCTACTTTCTTGTAGAGGTCTATGACTCCGTCTGCTACCTCATACTGACCGCTGAAGTTGGCGTGGTAGCCGCGGGTTATAATCAGTTTGGGGTCTGTGGATACATAGAACTCAACTTTGGGTAGACTTGGATCGCCATCCTCAGCTGTGATACCTCCTTGACCTGGGTAGGCGGGGTGGGATGCGTAGCTCGGCTTGGTCTGGTAGATGACTGGGAAGTTGTAGGAGTATAGTCTAGCAAAGAGCTTCGGCTTCAAACTCTCAATCAGGCGGTCCACCACTATCTTCCCAATGGATCTCAAGCCTGGAGAACCTGCTACTGCTACAGGATTCTTAAGCCTTGGCTTCTGGAGGATTTCAACCCAGACCTTAGTCCGCAACCTTCACCCTCTCGACTTAAATGTAGTATTGGCGTTCTTTTGGGGGTGGAGCCTGAGGGCCAGCTAGCTGCTCCAGAGTCTTCTTTTCAATCTCTTCCAAGCTCCCTATGAAATCCTTGGTTGCCTCGGCTTGCTTGTCAATGGGAGTTAAGTCAAGTTTGAGGTTAAGCATCTCCATCAAGACCTGTAGAACCGCTTTGGCTGCCTTAGCATCTACTATGGATCGACCGGAAGGGGTCATGTAGCCAAGGGTTTCACCTAAGAGGCATATGGCGGGGATGCCGCGGAGCTTTGCGATGCCGAAGAGTAGACCATTGGTTCCGCCGATGCTTCCCCCTTCCATCGGCGTGACATTGTACCCCTTCAGCTCCTTGATGAGCTTTGGAGTGGTGGCAGCGCCGTAGACCTTCGGTTTCCTATCAACTTTCTCTGAAACATATGCCGCTAGTGTGAAGAGCTTCGATACACCACGTTTTTCAGCCTCGTCTAGGATCTGCTCTGAGACCTCATACTGCCCCTCAGTGGAAATAGCTTGGGTATTACCTGTGAGGATAATTAGGTCTCTGGCAGACTTCTTTTCCTTCAAGTGGTGGAAAGAGTTATTCATCAGCTCAACGGTACCGTCCTCCTTTATGAGGACATGCGGTGGGAAGAAGGGTGAGTAAAGCTCCTTGAAGAGCTCTGCCTTCAACTCCTTTATGAGGAAGTCTGCTGAGAGCTTAGCTACATACCCGATTCCGGGAAGCCCACAGACTAGGTAGGGTGAATTCAGAACAGGGCGCTTAATAGTTAGGCTTGTAATCTTCATGGCAAAGGGAATTAAGATAGCTCCTTGAACTTAAAGTTTAAGCCACTGCATTTCTGGATATCTCACATATATCTAGATCCTATCCAGCTTGAATTCGGCTTGCAACTGAAAAGATTAGCATAGGAACTATTGCTTAAGCCACAGGTGTTGTCTTTCAGATGTACATGGTTACAGAGGGTGGCGGGTAGAATTGGGTTGACTTGACTGGGGGAAGGGGTTCCTTTCTGATGGATGCCTTGAACTTCATCTGACATCGATTGCACTTGAATATGCCGAAAACTATCTTGGTGCGTTTAGCCTTCCCCATAGTTACGGACCATGTCTTGGTTGGGCGGCGGATCTTCGCCCCGCATCTGGAGCATTTGACCGTGTTCACTCACCTTCAAGGATACAGTAGAGTAATCTTGATCTCATCTTACCACACATGAACTTGAACCATTCCAAAGTAACTGTTAGGTTTCCATGTAGCGGGGGGAGGGCTTCCTTCGCGCCCCTCTTGTCTTCTTCGTTATAAGCTTCTTCATTCGGTTGGAGATGATATCGTAGATCTGAGCTAGTTCCCAGCCGACTTCATGGTAGGTGAAGATTTGTTTAGGTGTCTTGATGGTTACATCCACTTCGTAGCGGCGGCGTTCTTTTCGCCCCTTCAACTCATGGGTCTTTACTGTAGACCTTACCTCTAAGAGAGTTGGAAGGCGCCGTTTCAGAAGCTTAACTGCCCTAGTTAACTTAAGCTTGGCTGCCTCAGCCTCAAAGGGGTCGTCAGGCAGCCCAATAATGTACATAGGAGTTTCCTCGGTCTCCGAAGGCTCAGCCACCACTTTCACAAAGTCTCTGCAGGTGACTATGCCGTGGATCTCTTCCCACCGCTTGACCACAGAGTAGGTAACACTATGCTTCAACATATTTTTCAGCGTAGAGGCAACATCCTCATCCACCTCACAGGTGAAGGGATGAGGATCCATCAGATCCTTCACAGGGGCGGCTAACCGTCTTTTAGATTCGGCACCCCAAGCCCCCATCTGGGTTGCTTCTGAAGGTATGAGGTTGTATAGTATGTGGGTTGACGTCAACAGTCCACATAGCTTACCGCTGTTTAGAACGGGAAGGTGGTCTAGCTTCTTCTTAACCATCAGGTTTCTGGCTTTAGCTAGGGAGTAACTGATCTCAACCGTTATAGGGTGCTGTGTCATAATGCTCCTTATCTTCAATCCACCTATCGATGCATTTTGCATCTGCTGGAGGATGGCTAGGGATGTCACCACTCCAGAAACTTTGTTTCCCTCCGCTATGGTGAGAGATCTGATCCTGTACTGCATCATTATCCGAGCTGCCTTATTCAAGCTGTCGCTCGGCGTAAGGGTAGGTACGAACTTAACCATCGTCTCCGTCTTTCGAGTGGTTATGTTGGTTACATTTAGGAGATCTCGAGATGTCACCATCCCCACCTTCCTCCCAACCATAACCAAAGCCTCGTAGGCGTCATGCTCTTTCAGAGCCCCTATCACCTTGGAAATTGGATTCAAGGGGGAGACGAAAACAGGTTCAGACTGAATGCTGCCTACTTCTAATCCTTTCAAATACTCCATAAGAAACCGCTCACTTCATGCCTCAGCTGAGGCTACATCTAAAGTGGTAGCCTATATAAATTAAGAGTTACGCCACAGGGAAGCCGATCGGATGACAAAGTAGCACATACATAATCGGTGCATCGATTACCTCTCAGTCTTCAAATTTTGTTCTCTTACCAGTAAACACGTAAAAGATGTGGAAGAAGCGCTAAAAAAGTTAAAACCGCGGCTTTCACAGCTCAGCGTTCCACTTACGAGCCAGCCTCTGGGGGATATATCTTTTCCTTCCCACTGAGAATTCCATCAGGTTCTACGTGTATGATCGCTTCCCTCACCCCCTTAATCTCCTCCTTCAGCCTTCTTTCGATCTTCTCTGTTATCCTATGAGCTTCCTCTACGGAGATGCCTCCATCCAAGGTCACATGCATATCGAGGTATATCTGGCCACCTACGGTTCTCCCCCGAATGCAGTGGCAGTCCACACCCTTACCTATCTGTTGAGTAATGTCTCTAATCTTTGTGAGAACTTCCTGAGAGATACCGCGATCCATGAGGACACCCATGTTTTCCCTGAAGAGGGAGACCCCTATGTAGCCCATGAAGACGCAGATGCCTATGGCAGCGAGGGCGTCGGCGTAGCCGAAGCCAAGCCTGACTGCAATGAAGCCAAGGATAACCACAACTGAGGAGAAGACATCAGTGAGGGTGTGACTGGCGTCTGCCTTGAGAATAGGGGACTGGGTCTTCCTCCATACCCTTCTCTCACAGATGGTTATGGTGAGGCTTATTCCCATAGACACCGTTATGGCAATGAAGGTGAAGAGTGTCAGGTCAGGTACAACTTCTCCCAATAAACGTTGAACGGCCTCCCTGAGGATGCCGAAGACGGCAAGGAACAGCATGAGGGTTATGCCCAAAGCTGCAACATACTCGAACTTCCCATGACCGTAGGGGTGCTCCCTGTCTGGCGGCTTGGAGGCAACTCTATTCCCATATATGCCAATGACCGATGAGGAAGAATCAAGGATTGAGTGAACAGCGTCAGCCACCATGGCTACGCTGTTAGCCAGAAATCCGAAGGTAAACTTCAAGATTGCGGACGCCAGATTTCCAGTCAGAGCTAAGGTGAGAACCCTCTGATTCAGATAACTGCGATCCTTCCCTAGCTCCACATGACCGCGGTTCACTCTCTAACCACAATAGGTAGGGGACAGGGGTCTACTAAAGATGTTTCCTCGCCGACCAACGATTTGGCTATTGAGTTGGTTTCTGTCCACTAGACGCAATATATGGGGCGGATGTTTCAAAGTAGTCTACGTCAAGTATGGGGTTTAGATGGGAGTTGGAGAGGTCAAGGTAGAGGGTTTGGAAGGCGAGGGATAAGACCTCCAGCAAAATGTAAATGCCTTATATCTGGATATGAAGCTCCACATACGCCGGGTGTTCCTTGCGCCAGTTCAATGTGCCCCAAATGCAACGCACCTCTGGTAGGAGGTGATTAAAACAGAAAGATTTTTGGTTTTAATAATAGCGTTTAGGTAGATCAGATCTTAGGAAGGTTAAGATGTGTTAATTGTTGGTATATATCCACAAGTATAGTAAGCTTATTTCAATGAATTAGAAACCGCGGGAGGAAAAAATGTTGAATGTTCTGTTGTTGAAGGAGGATGACGTTAAACAGCTTCTTACGGTTGATGAGGTCTTGGAAGCCGTGGAGGCAGCTTTCCGGGAGAAAGCTCTGGGGAGGGTGCAGATGCCTCCGAAGGTCTATCTTTTCTACAGTAAACATGGAGGCGACCTCCGGGTTATGCCTTCCTACATGGAGAGTTTAGATGCGTCTGCAGTTAAAATAGTCAACTCACATCCCAAGAACAGAGACATGAATCTTCCAACAGTTATGGCTACTATAGTGATTGTTGACCCCGAGACTGGGGCACCCTTATGCATCATGGGTGGAACATGGATTACGGCCATGCGGACAGGCGCAGCGGCTGGGGTTGCAACAAAATATCTGGCTAGGAAGAATTCGAGAAAGCTCGGTTTGGTTGGAGCGGGGGTTCAGGCTTCCGCCCAGCTGATAGCTGTAGCTCATGTCGCGAATTTGAATGAAGTGAGGGTTTACGATAAGGATGAGAGAACCGCAGAATCCTTTGCCCAGAAGATGCAAAGTCAATATTCTGGTATGAAAATTGTAGCAGCGGAAACCGCTCAAGAAGCCGTCGGTGATGCTGACATCATTTGCACCTCAACCCCCTCTAAGCAGCCTGTCCTAAAATCTGAATGGATTAAGCCAGGGGTTCACATCAACGCTATGGGGGCAGATGCGCCAGGGAAACAGGAAATTGAGTCTCTGCTGTTGGAAGGAGGTAAAATCGTGGTCGACGACTTTGAGCAGAGTTGCCACTGCGGAGAGGTGAACGTGTCGATCAGCACTGGCATATTTTCGAAGGAAAAAATCTACGGTGAACTTGGAGAGATCGTCGCTGGGAAAAAGCAGGGCAGGGTTTCTGAGGAGGAGATAACGATTTTCGACTCCACAGGGTTGGCTCTCCAAGATTTGGTTACCGCAAGGTTGGCGTATTTGAAGGCAGTTGACCGCGGCCTAGGTACGCAGTTCAACTTCATCTGAATCGTAGGGCAAGGTTGCCTCAGGCAAAAATTCAACTTTAAATTTATAAGCCCTAAGAAGAACCTGCACTACATATTATGGTGAGCCCCTTGCCTAGAGATGATAGGGCAAGCTAGGCCCAAATCAAGTTCTGCTGTCAGGAAAGAATTTTAGGTCTAGCGTTCGTGCGACTGATCAAAGAGATCCTTCATGCCACCGCGAAGTTCTTCTTGAGTGAGTTTGGGATCAGGCCTAAAAAACAGGACAAATGCTTTTCCTCCATAGACGCGGGTTGAGCTGAGGGTGAATACTCTGCCAGAATGTTCCACGCATGGGCCTTCAAAAGCTTTCCTCAGCTCATGGCTTCTCACCAGAAATCTTACCCCAATTCGCTTAGCAAATGACCTGCTCACATCGGGACCGAATAGAACCCCCGTTCCCCTAGGATTCGGATATTCGCCTTTCACCTTGCAGGGGTCACTCCATAGGATATCCTCTTCAACGCGTTCAGTTAGGGTTGTAAGGTCCGCAAGATTTCGGATTTTTGAGGATATCCCGCCGTGTACGAGCAGTGCGAGGCGGGGAACCAAGACTGCTAGAGGCAGACGCAGCAGGAATTCGCGCTCGAACCGTGGAAAGAAATCGGCCCATCTTGTCCGTCTTTTTGTCTCTACCTCTAACATCAGGTCACATGGACTGAAACGAGGTATCCCATCTCGGTAATCCTCATGGTTCCCCTTGAGGGCTATCACGCGATATCCAAATTTATCCATGAGATCCTTAACTCCCTCGATAACCTCCAATCCGTAGCTTCCTCGATCCGCGTAATCACCCAGAAAGACAAGTATAGAATCTTTAGTCTGCAGGAACCGTTTTCTTATTTGCTCGAAAGCCTCTAGGTCTCCATGTAGGTCTCCCGCTACCATCAGCTTGCCCTTGAAGTCCTTCTGGATGCATACGAGTTTCCCTTTTGTCTTGTATGACAGCACAGCCTATGACCTCACAGCCCCTGACTAGATACACGAACGAATAGTCTACTTCATAGCTAGATTGCCCTTTTTAACCCCTTTAGGAGTTAATTAGGAGTGGATAGACTATCCAAAAACCTGTTATACGTATTTAGCTATAAATTACGCATATTGTACACTATTTTTAGAAAAAAGAAGAAAGGCTCCCAAATTTGCCTTTTCTCTCTGGGCTGGTTGGGAGAGGTTTACCGTCTTCTGAACCTGTCGCGGTCGCCTCGTCCATAGCGGTCCGTACCGCCGTATGAAGGTCGAGACCTCGGGTAGCGTCGCTCTTGCTCGAATTGGCGGTCGGATACATTGTTTCCCTCGTTCACTTCAGTGATCGTTTTCTCAGTAGGTTCTATGGTGCCATATTTTCCTGAGTTAAGCCTCATAGAGCCTTTGAACAGTGAGACATATCCGTTTTTGATGTATATGGTATCGTCCTTGTTTACCTTATCTATGGTGTCATCCCACATCGTCATTAGAATGACGCCGGTGCTGTCACCTACCAATGCGTCTGCGACCTTATGTATAGAGCCGTCGATCCTCGAAGGCACTTCGCGGATATCCGTCTTCGACATAACCTTGATGGTTATGTTGACCGCTTTCATGCGGGGCTCAAGTTCGCCTACGGTTTTCTCTACAATCGTAGAGCTGGATTCTTCGGATTCTTTATCTGTAGACATTTGTATTCACTTGTTTAATATTTTTAAGAGGCTCAGTATCTCCTATGCTTCTGGTAGCAGTCCCTACAGTATACAGGTCTACCCTCAGTGGGTTTGAAGGGGACCTCAC